>JAGBUT010000167.1 GCA_017630695.1 Clostridia bacterium | reverse complement strand
GGTGTTATGTAATACAGCCATAAATTGACCTTCGCCTTTTGAAACGTGAGGATAGAATCGTCTCGTAAGATGTAAATTCTTATTTTTACAGCCGTCAAATGATAAACCGTCAGATGTGCAAAGTTTTACTTTTTCATTGACGGGAACAAGTTCAAATTCAGGATGAAGATCCAGAAAACTGTCAACTGTCATCTCGTTTTCTTCAAAAGAAAAAGTGCATGTTGCATAGATGATGTATCCTCCATCAGCAACGAGTTTTGAAGCATTTTCAAGGATTTCAGCTTGTCTTTCGGCACATTTTGAAACGTTGTTTACGCTCCATTCATCAATGGCTATTTCTTCTTTTCTGAACATTCCCTCGCCTGAACAAGGAGCATCACACATAACAAGATTGAATGATTTAGGAAACGTATTTGCGAGTCGGTAAGTGTCCATACAAGTTGTTACACAGTTTTTCAGACCGAGACGTTCGATGTTACCGGTGAGGATTTTGCATCGGGAGGGTATGATTTCGTTAGAAACAAGAATACCGTTTTTGCCGAGCTTGTTTTTAAGCTGTGTGCTTTTTCCACCGGGTGCCGCACACATATCAAGAATAATCCAGTCAGGGTCTATTTCAATACATTCGGCAGGTGCCATTGCGGCAGGTTCCTGAACGTAAATCATACCTGCGTGATGATATGGATGATTTCCTATTTTGTCAAAATCAAGATAAAATCCGTTATTTACGTAAGGAATTTTATCTTTAGAAAATATATTTATTTTATTGAATTCTTCTACTGAAATCTTATCTGTATTAACTCTGAATGCACGAACGGGTGACAGTTTGAGTTCAGCAAGATATCTATCGTAATCATCTCCGAGAAGTGTTTTCATTCTTTCAGAGTATTCAATTGGTAATTCTTTCATTCATCTTCTCCGTTAAGATTCATTTCTGCATAAAGCATACACATTCCGACTGCGGTTATAGCGGCAGTTTCTGTTCTTAAAATTCTTTTGCCGAGCGATACGGTTAAACCTCCACAATTAACTGCAGAATCGATTTCATTGAGTTCAAAACCGCCTTCAGGGCCGATGAGTATTCCAACTGACATACTTTTTTTGATTTTAGAAAGTACGTTAATTGTTGATTTCATTTCATTTTTACACTCATAAGGAATCATAAAAACGTCAAGCTTTGAAGCATACTCAAGAGCTTGTTTATATGTCATTATGTTGTTTACTTTAGGAATTATAGTTCTTTTGCTCTGCTTTGCTGCACTTTCAGCAATGGATTGCCATCGTTCGGTTTTGCTTTTTTTCTTTTTCTCATCAATCTTAACAATGCTGCGATTCATTTCAACGGGTATGATTTCTTCTACACCGAGTTCAACAGCTTTCTGAATTATAAGCTCAAGTTTATCGCTTTTGGGCAAACCTTGAAAAAGATATATCTTAATGGGCAGGGAAGTATCCTGAAACTTTTCACTGACTATTTCAGCAATAACGCATTCGCTTTCAAAACTTACGATTTTACAAAGATTGCTGACGTTATTTTCGCTTACCAGAAATTCGTCTCCGATTTTCATTCTTAAAACATTCTTTATATGATTATAGTCAGCTCCGTTTATCAAATATCGATTATTATTTCTGTTTCCTTCTTCAATAAAAAAATTAAACATTTATTTCACCGTCTTTCATTCTAATTATAGCAGAATATTTTTAAGATAACAATATGATGATAATAATTTTCAGAAATTTGTCATATATAGTTGCAATATTATTTAAAATATGTTATTGTTAACTAAATAATATTTTAGGCAGGTGAGGTTTTATCAGCGTCGAAAGAAATGTTAAAGCTGTCGACGATAATTCGGCTCTTCTTAAAAACAGACGATTCGTCGGCACAAAAGAAACCATTGCTTATGTTCTTGAAGATACAGCTGCAAGCCTTAACATTAATGATTTTAAAGACAGATATATTTATGACGTTGTTAAAATCGACTTCAGTTATCTTGCAATTCAGAACATAGTTGCAACCGTATGGGATACTTTCAATGATACTTTTATCGGTGTTATCATTGAAAAAACCAGAACCCGTTGGGGTAAATTCAGACCCTATCTTCTCCTTGGTCAGCTTCCACTGACACTTCTCGGATTATGGTATTGGCTGATTCCTTTTATTTTCCCCGATACACCCGGCGAATATCTTCCTAAATGGATTTTCTATTTTGCAATGTCTATCATAACTGAAACTGCAACAACCTTCACTCAGGTTGCAAGAACAGGTTTCGGATCGACGATAACGCCGGAGCCGTTGGATCGTTCAAGACTTATTGCCACGGCAAACCTTATGTCTCATTTTGTTGAAGATATCCCAAAACAGATTTTCGGTATTATTTACGACCTTGTAATTGCTGAAAAGATTAAAATTAAACTTCCCAAGCTGTTTGCAGGCTTCGGTGTTTCATTTGCTGTTATCGGTGCGGCATTCTGCTTATTCTTCTTCCTTAACACAAGAGAAAGAGTTGCGCAGACCATCAAGAAACCGAGCGTTATTCAAGGCTTGAAAGCTATCGTTAACAATAAACCTATGTTTATTCAGGTGCTTTCATCCTTCCTTTCAGGTTTCAATATCGGATCGAGCAGAACTAACTTCTATATTGACGTTATCGGCTCAATTACTTGGAAAACTATTGTTGGTATTCCTGCTTTCCCGATTAAATTTATCAGCTACAGTTTTGTTGAACCTCTCAGAAAACGATTCTCAACAAAAGCGTTGTGGATTCTTGAAGATGCGTGGACCGATATGCTGTGGTTGACGGTATTCGGTATCGGTTCTATTAACAAGAACTTTATGCGCAAGGGAATTATTCTGCCGTTGATGGGTCTTGAAGAGATATTTGAGATGTGTGTCTATGGCTTGAGACGAGTTATTCCTGCTGAAATCAATAACGAATCAATGGATTACTGCGAATGGAAAAACGGTTATCGTGCAGAGGCAATGATTGGTGTTGCTCAGTCAACTATTTCAAAGCTTCAACAGGCTGTTATGGGCAGTGTTAACAGTATCGTTATGAAGAAAGTCGGTTACGTTCAGGGACTTAAAGTCGGTACTCAGAGCGATAAGACAAAGTGGTGGATTTTTGCATTGGGCACAGGTATTCCGATTATAACAAGTGCTCTTGGCATTATACCCAAGTTCTTCTATCCTCTTTCTGCTGAAAAACGCGATCAGATGTATGCTGAGCTTCGTGAAAGAAGAAGCAAGGTTGCTAATATGGTTAAGAATGCTGACGCAGAGCAGATGGAAGCAATTGCTGAATCTCAGTTCATTGTTAAATAATTTATTCACCGCAATCTTTTCTGAGGAATTGATTGCGGTGTGCTTTTTGGTGAATCTTATGATTTATTTAATTACCGGTGCTTCTCATACGGGTAAAACATTTTATGCACAGAAGCTTCTTGAAAAATATAAATATCCTTATTTATCAATCGATCATCTCAAAATGGGTCTTATCCGCAGCGGAAACACTGATTTGACGCCTTTGAGTGATCACAAACAATTGACAGATTATTTATGGCCAATTGTTTGTGAAATGATTAAAACTGCAATTGAAAATAAGCAGAACTTAATCGTTGAAGGATGTTACGTGCCGCTTGATTGGGCAAGTAATTTTAAAAAAGAATATCTTGATGATATTCGATTCCGTTGCTTAATAATGACTGAGTATTATATCAAAAATAATTTTGAAAAAATTAAAAACAACGCAAATATTGTTGAAAAAAGATTGTATAATGACGTTACAATTGACGAACTTATCGAAAACAACAAATCTTATCTGAAATTCTCTAAGATATACCCTGACAACATAATTTTATTTGATTATGAATATAAATTGTATATTTGATAAAAAGTGTTACATTTTTATGAATTTTTAACACCTATATTTATTGACAATTATAAATAATAAGTGATAAAATAATTCCAGATTCATATAAAGGAGAGAATGAAATGAATTTCAAGAATATTATTGAAAACAAAAATAATGCTGCAAAGTATATGATTGATGAAATCACTCATATTATCAAAACCTGCGGCAAAAGAGACCCCGGTTCAGAAGGTGAAAAGAAATCCTGCGAATATATGGCAGAGGTTCTTAAAAAGGACTGCGGTTGTGAAGACGTAAAGGTTGAATCATATGAAGTTGCACCCAGAGCTTTTTATGGTTGGATTTATTTTACAATCACATTTCTTCTTATTGCAATTGCTCTCTTTTTCTTCGTTCCTGTTGTTTCTATCCCTCTTATTATTGCAGGATTTGCTGTTATGCTTATTCAGTTTGGTGTTTATAAAAAATTCCTTGATCCTCTTTTTAAGAAAAAAACAAGCCATAACGTTACTGCATATAAAAAATGCACGGGCGAAACAAAGCGCAGAATTATCTTCAACGGTCATCCTGATGCAACGTGGGAATGGCCCGTTAACTATGCTCTCGGCGGTGTAGGCTTTGAAGGTCATGCTATTATTGTTGTTCTCGGTGCACTTTTCTATCTTGCTCTTTCAATTATTTTTGTTGTGAAGAACGGTGTTTCTTTTGGTGTGCCTAACCTTTCAGATCCTCTTGTTAAAGCAGCACTCTGGGGACTTCTTTTTGTTCCCTTTATGATAGGTCTTTATTTTATGGTTAACTATCGCAGAGTTGTTGATGGTGCAAATGATAATCTTACGGGTTGCTACGTTGGTATTGCAGTTCTTAAAGCTCTTAAGGATGAGGGCATTGAACTTGAAAATACTGAAATCGGTGTTATTCTTACAGGCTCTGAAGAAATCGGCCTCAGAGGCTCAAAAGCTTGGGTAGAAGCTCATCCTGATGAATTCCAGGACGTTCCCACCTTTATTTATGCGTACGATACTATCAATGATCCTAAATATCTTATGGCTAACTACCGTGATCTTAACGGCACGGTTAAGTGTGACAAGGACGTTGCAGATCTTTTCTATGAAGCATGTCAAGAAGTTGGTGTTCCTTGCACAAAGGGTATGGTTCCTCCTCTTGGTGGTGCAGTTGATGCTGCGGCATTCTGTCAGGGTGGTTACAGAGCTGCGGGTGTTACAGGCCTTAATCACAAGCTCGAGAGATATTATCATACAAGACTTGACTCATATGACAATATGAATGCTGAAGGTATTGCAAATTGCTTTGCAGCAAGTGTTAAGATGCTTGAAATGTTTGATGCAGGTGCTAAACAATAATTAATTTAGTTTTTATACCCTCATTTTATAATGGGGGTATAATTATTTTCTTTTATTGTATTGATATATATTTTGTTTTGATATATTATTTAATAAAGTAGGTGATAATATTGGCAGAAAATAAGAAATATGACAAATTAATCAAAGTTCTTCAGATTATTTCAGTCTTATTTATGGCTGCTATGGTTATTGTTTGTGTTGTATTTATGAATAAGTATGATATTTCCATTAAGAACGTTGATAGCCTGACACAATATCTTACAGGAGGCACACTGACGGTTGCGCTGTTAATCGTCGGATTCAGCGTGATTAAATCATTTGCATTGATTTTTCCGCCCGCTGTTCTTTTTGTTCTTTCGGGTATTGTTTTTGATGATTTACTGACAGCAGTTCTTGTTAATTTTGTTGCAACTGCTTGTAGCCTTATTCTTCCGTATTTCCTTGGCAGATTTACGGGAACGGATATGGTAAACTCTCTTAAAGGCAGATTTAAAGCAATCAAAAAACTTGATGATTTTGCTGACGAAAACTCATTTTCGGTTGTTTTTATTTTTAAAGCAGGCGGATTTATGCCTTCTGATTTGAGCAGCCTTATTTTCGGAGCACTTAATATTCCGTTTGGTAAGTATTTTATTGCATCAAATCTGGGTATGCTTGTTCTTAACGTTCTGTGGAGTCTCGTTGGTACAAAGGGTGATTTGAGTAATCCTCTTTCATTTTTATATGCTTTACCTGCGTTGCTCTTTGCAATTGCAGCATCTGTATTTATGAGCGTTCGCAAAAAGAAACAATCAGCAAAAAATAATCAATCAGATACGGAGGTTGAATGATGAAAAAATATGACGTAATTATTATCGGCGCAGGTAACGGCGGTCTCGCTGCTGCTGCTAACTGCGCTCAAGCCGGTCTTTCAACACTTCTTCTTGAAAGACATAATATCCCGGGTGGATCGGCATCATCTTTTGTCAGAGGCAGATTTGAATTCGAACCCTCGCTTCACGAACTTGCAGGCGTTGGTGCTGAAGATAAATCAGGTCAGATTGAAGAAATGTTTGAT
>JAGBUT010000166.1 GCA_017630695.1 Clostridia bacterium | reverse complement strand
GTTGCAATCAGAGTGTGTACACCGTATTTTTCGCAAATCGGTTTAAGAAAAATTTCGGGAGAAGCGGAGCAGACAACAACGGATCTGCCGCTTCTGTTTTTTTCTTCAAATATCGGATAGATGTTTTTCTGCTGTTTCTCCCAGAAATCCCTTGCCATCTTCTCACCGTCAACAAAACGGAGAAACGTGAAGCATCTGCCCTTGAAACTGTCGCCGAACCCGAGGAAATAGAGAATCAGATTCAGCAAAAGCCAGGGTGCAAGAATAATCAGATAGGGTCGCCTTGCAATGCAATAAAACAGAAACACCGTTTCCGAATCAACGGGGTAAACCGTTTGATCAAAATCGTAAAGGTCAAATTTCATTTATGCTTTAACCGTTTTCTTCTTTCCGTTGAGTGAAACGGCTTTTTCCTTTCCGTCAATAATGAGGGTGAAGTTGCCTTCGCCTTCAAGAGTACAGCTTGCGAATTTGCCGTCTTTCCATTCGATGTCAACGATAACGTTGCCCTTTGCAAGCAGACCCTTCACGCTGCCGTTTTTCCACTTTGAGGGAAGTGCGGGGAGAAGATAGATTCTGCCGTCACGGCTCTGCATAAGCATTTCTGTGATGCCGCTGACAAAACCGAAGTTACCGTCAATCTGGAAGGGGGGATGAGCATCGAAAAGGTTTTCGTATGTGCCGCCGCCTCTTGTGTAGTTGATACCTACGCTTTTAACGGGGCGAAGCTGCATTTCGATGAGTTTAAGTGCGTGGTCGCCGTCAAAGAGTCTTGCCCAGAAATTGATTTTCCAGCCGAGGCTCCAGCCTGTGCCGTTGTCGCCTCTGCGCTCGAGTGTCTTGCGGCAGGCTGCTGCAAGCTCGGGTGTGCCGTCAACGGTGATAAGGTTTGCGGGGTGAAGAGCATAAAGGTGAGAAACGTGTCTGTGGTGAATTTCGGTTTCGGGGTAATCGTCGTCGAATTCAAGAAGCTGACCCTCGCTGCCGAGCTTGAAGCCTGCAAGTCTGGGAAGAGTTTCCTTAAGAGTTGCGGCGAATTCGGTGTCTGTGCCGAGAATCTCACAAGCCTTAACGCAGTTTTCAAAGAGCTCTCTTGTGATGCTCATTGACATTGTTGAGTATTTGCCGACGGAGCAGTGTTTACCCTCGTAGCTGAATGAGTTTTCGGGTGAAGTGCCGGGTGAGAGCACAAGCATACCGTCGTATTCAACGAGAATATCGAGATAGAATTCAGCCGCTTTCTTCATAAGAGGATATGCGGTTTCACGAAGGTATTCAACGTCGTTTGTGTATTCGTAATGCTGGAATACGTGTTCACACAGCCAACCTGACGAACCGTGCCAGAATGCCCACTGTGCGTTACCTGCAACGGGAGTTGACTGTCTCCAGAGGTCAACGTTGTGGTGGCTTGTCCAGCCCTTTGCATTATACTGACCCTTTGCGGTTCTTTCACCGCTGATGCTCAGGTCTTTTACCATCTCGATAAGGGGAAGGTTAACCTCGGGCATACGGCACATAAGAACGGGCCAATAGTTCATTTCGGTGTTGATGTTTACTGTGTAGTTTGAACGCCAGGGGGGGCAGGTTCTATCGTTCCAGATGCCCTGAAGCGTTGAGGGCTGAGTGCCCTTTCTTGATGAAGTGATAGCAAGGAATCTGCCGTAATTATAAACAAGCTCGATAAGACCGTCGTCGTTCTTCTTTCTCTTGAATCGCTGAAGTCTCTTGTCTGTGGGGATATCCTCGTCATCGCTCTCAAGGTCGAGTTCAACTCTGTTATAAAGCTCTGTGTAATCGGCAAGGTGTGCCGCCTTTACTGCTTCGTAGTCATATTCCTTTGAAAGGATTTCGGCAACGGGAGCCTTGTATTCTTTGCCTTCAAGGTAGGGGTGCTTATCCCAACCGTTGAAGCTGGTTTCAGCTGTGAAATAAATCTCGGCATAGGTTGCTTCCTTGATGATGAGATGGTCGTCTGAACGCTGGATTTTACCGTCGGAGATAACCTTGATACCGCCTCTGTAACGGATACCTCTGTTTTCGGGTTTGTCGGAATAACCGAAGTTTTCTTCGAAACCGTCAACGTCGGGGATGCCGGGGCATTCACCGTCAAGGTAAACGATAGCATCCGTGTCGGAAACGATGCATGAGCCGTGAAGCTTTGAAGTGAACTGTGCTTCGAAAGTCATCTTGCCGCCCTCTGCGTTGAGACGGATTGCGATGAGCTTATCGGGATATGATGCAAAATATTCCTTCTTATATGTAACCTTGCCGCAGGTGTATTCGGTTGTAGCGATTGCGGTGTCAAGGTCGAGTGAACGTTTATAGTTTTTCAATCTGCCCTTGGTCTGCATATTGATTTCAAGGTTGCCGAAAGGAACGTAAGCGTTTGTGAAAACGCTCTGGAAATTCTCTTCAACTTCTTTCTGTGCTTCGTTGAGTCTGCCTTCAAGAGCGAGCTTCTGTGCCTTTTTGTAAGATTCGGGTGCACCCTCGCGGATTGTGTTTCTGGGAGTGCCCGTCCAGAGCTGGTCGTGATTAAGGCAGATGATATCTCTTTCAACACCGCCGTAAATCATTGCGCCGAGAGTACCGTTACCGATGGGAAGGCTCTGGGTCCATGCTTTGGCAGGTGACGTATACCATAAAACAGATGTGTTAGCCATAGGAAATCTCCTTTTTAAAACAATATTAAGTGTATTATACAACATCATTCAATCAAGGTCAATCGTTCAAAGATGAATTATTTCCTGCAATTTCAAGAAATCGCACTTGCATTTTATTGCCGATTGGTGTAAAATAAACTACATATGAGTCTTCAGAGGTGTCATTTATGGCAGAAAACTTTCAAACCAGAATAGAAGCGGTTTACGGAACTCTTTCAAAGGTTCACAAAAAAATTGCAGATTATATAATCAATCATTATCAGAAAGCTTCGTTTATGACGGCTGCAAAGCTTGGCGAAACTGTAGGTGTGAGTGAATCAACCGTTGTCCGTTTTGCAACCAACGTTGGTTTTGACGGATATCCCGAATTGCAGAAATACCTTCAGGAAATGGTTAAGAGCCATCTCACAAGCGTTCAGCGTATGGAGGTTGCCGCAACGAGATACGAAGGAAGCGACTTTGTTGACAAAGTCTTTGTCTCGGATGCGGAGCTTATCAAAGCAACTCGTGAGAGCATTTCAAGAGAAGCTTTCGAAGGCAGTGTTGAAGCAATCAACAACGCTAAAAAAATTTATATTCTCGGTGTCAGAAGCTCGGCGGCAATTGCAAGCTTTGCGGCATTCTATTTCAGATTTCTCAACGATAACGTTGTGTTGATTGATACGTCTTCGTCAAGCGAACTTTTTGAGCAGATGTTCAGAATCAGCAGTGACGACGTTTGTATCGCAATCAGCTTCCCGAGATATTCGAATCAGACAATCAACGCTCTTTCTTTTGCACAAAGCAGAGGTGCAACCATAATTTCGGTTACAGACGGTGAATCCTCACCGATTGCTCCCTTTGCAACGCATCTGCTTGTGGCGAAGAGCAGTATGGTATCGTTTGTCGATTCTCTTGTTGCACCGCTGAGCGTTATCAATGCGCTTATTGCGGCTTGTGCTAAAGAAAAGAAAGATCTTGTTTACGATAATCTCCGTATGCTTGAAGATATCTGGGATGAATACAGAGTATACAGCACAGACAGGGAGGAAAAACAATGAGAACCTCCTTGCTTGTAATCGGCGGTGGAGCTGCAGGCCTTATGGCGGCAGGATTTGCGGCCGCTTCGGGTGCTGAAACCGTGGTGCTTGAGCGCAATGACCGACCCGCAAGAAAAGTTATGATAACGGGTAAGGGCAGATGCAACGTTACGAACAATTGCACGTCGCTCGATGCCCTTATTGCAAACGTACCGCAGAACGGAAGATTCCTTTACGGTGCATTTTCAAGATTTATGCCTGCTGACGTTATGGAGTTTTTTGAAAGCAGGGGCGTTGCTCTTAAAACTGAAAGAGGTAACAGAGTTTTTCCCGTTTCGGATAATGCTGTTGAAATTGTTGATGCTTTGACGGATTTTGCTCGCAGAAGGGCAAAAATAGTTAAAGGCAGAGCTGTTAAACTCTTAACTGAAGGCGGTGTTGTCAAAGGCTGTATTACCGAGGAAGGCGAAGAGATTCTTGCCGACAAAGTGATAATAGCAACCGGCGGACTTTCATATCCGGGTACCGGATCTACGGGTGACGGATACGAACTTGCAAAGCAGGCGGGACATAAGATAACGGCAATCAGACCGTCGCTTGTGCCTCTTGAAATCCACGAAGGCTTCTGCAGTGCGCTTATGGGTCTTTCGCTTCGCAATATTTCAGTTAAAGTCATCGATACAAAGAAAAATAATAAAGAAATTTTCTCCGATTTCGGCGAAATGCTTTTCACGCATTTCGGTGTTTCGGGTCCCGTAATCCTCAGTGCAAGTGCACATATGCGTGAAATGGAAAGCGGCAGATATAAAATTTCAATCGACCTCAAACCTGCGTTGACGGTTGAACAGCTTGATGCGAGAATTCTTCGTGATTTTTCGGAGAATATAAACAGAAATTTCATCAATGCTTTAAATTCACTTCTTCCCAAAAAGCTTGTTCCCGTTATAGTCAAGCTCAGC
>JAGBUT010000165.1 GCA_017630695.1 Clostridia bacterium | reverse complement strand
GAAGCTGCTGCCGTTTTTCGTGATTTTCTTCGGCTCGAAGCTCTGAATTCTCCTGATAAACGGCTCGGTCTGTTTTTTGAGAGTACCTTTGGGCGCATCGGTGGGAATCGCCCCCTGCCAATTGCATCCCTTCCGCCTCATATCGTGGGTTTCACCGTAATAAATGCTGTTTGCGGTTATGATTCCGTCTGTGCACACAAGCCAGCTTTCATCGGTTGAGATAAGCTCGGATTTGCCGTTTTCATATTCAATTTCAATATCGGCAATCAGCTTGGGTGACGAGCGCCACGAAGCCTTATCCCAATTCCAGACAAAGGAGGTCTCGTTGAAAAAGCCGTGACCGACCTCAAGCGTTACGGTGTTTTTGCCCTGCGAAAGGAAATCCGTCACGTCGAAAACTCGGTAAAAAACCGACTGACCGTACTGCGAATGAACGGGATTAAGCACAGTATCATCGGGCAGAGAGCCGTTGATTTTAAGCTCGAAAAGACCCAGACCGCAGACGGATATTTTTGCGTTTTTTATCTTGTTGCAAACGGAAAACTCCTTTTTGAAAACGGGAGCAAAACGCTCCTCAACGCTCATCGGAGCGCTTATCCATTTGCCGTTAAAAGCTTGTGCCATATTATGCCTCTGTTATTTCATAGAATACAACTGCATTCGGGTCGAGAGTGATTGCAAGGGAGATTTCGCCGTCAACAACCTCTGCTTCATAGGTGACGGGCTCAAGCTTTGAGCATTCATAATATTTTTCACGAAGCTCTGCCTGATAAAATGCCCTTGCTTCGGGGTCTTTGAGGGTTATTTCGTTGTCAATCTGGGGGTCATCGGGTGACCAGCCGAAGCAATCGTCACCGATGCCGTAGGTTTCTCTGTCCTCAATCCACTCGTCGAAGTAGTTGCAGTTATCGTCGATAACGTATGCCGTAACCTTCACCTTGTCTGAAGTGAATTGCGGTGCGCTGACGGTGAAATCAAGGTCAGCGGATTTTTTATAGTCAACATCGTTTTTGAAGTTATATGCCATAATGCGAAGGGTGTTGCTCTCGGCATCATAAGCCGAAACCGCATCGACCTCGGCTTTGAGAATATAGCCGTCGGTTACCTTTTCGGTCTTGATGAGATTTGCACCGTCAAACTTTGCGGCATTGCTTGCAACGTGATATGCAACGGTGGGATTGCCGTCAAGCAGACCGCCCGAGAGGAAGCCCCACGATGAGAAATAGTTGATGCCGTTGTTGAACATCTGCGCATAGAGTCTTGCGTCATAAGCCGCCTGCCAGGTGTAGCCGACTGTTCTTGAAAGAAGCTGATCATCGTCTGCACCTCTTGAGTTGCCCCAGAGGATTCTGCCCTCATCGATGCCGAAAATCAGATTTTCAAGCCCTGCTTCATCGGCGCATTTGCGAAGGTAAGCGATTGTTTCGGGCAGGGTGTAGCCTGTTGTGTATTTGCCGGGCTTGTTATCGTAAAACGAAGCGGAAAGGTAGCAGATTCTTGTGCCCTTTTCACCTGTTTTATAGTTGATTCCGTTTGCAACGTGGTTGATGAAAATCGCTTCATCCCACAGACCCTCGGTAACGGTCATTGAATGCGCGCCGATAAAAATCTCATCGCCGAGCACATCAACAAGAGCCGCAACGGTGTAGTCATAGAGCTTGCAGTATTCAACGGCGGAAGCTTCGCTGTTGCCGTCGGGAGTCATAAACCAATCGCTGTTTTCATATTCGGTCATAACGCCGAAACGCCATGAGAGCACCTCATCCTTGCCGAATTCCGAAACGAGAGCCTCGGCGATTGCGTGGATATAATTATAATAAACATCATAATCATCGGGAGGGTAGATATTTGTTGAAAAATTGCTCTCAGTTGTGGAGTTTGTTGAATATTTCATCGGAACGCTGCCGAGCTTGAGCATCGGTTTTGCTCCGAGTTCAAGAATGCCTCTGCAGTTTTCAATCAGCTTTGTGAAATCGTAATCGTCAAGTACGCTTCTGTCAGTCGGGTCTTTGAAAAGGTCGCGCTCATATGAGCCGCCCGTACACTGCATAAGCTGAACGTAGTTTACGAATTCAAAAATATTGTATTCTTCGTTCGCCTTTGCACCGACGAAGGGATTGCCCTCGATTGACCAGATGTTGACGTTGCTTGCGGGATTTGAGAGAACGTTGCCCGTCTCGGAAGCATCGATGCTGAATTTATAATCGTTGATTCTGCCCCCTGCAGAGGGAACAAAAACGGAAAGCACCGTGAGAATCACGGACATAAAGAATGAAATTATGCTGTTAAAGAAAACCACTTGAATCGCTCCTTTTTGTTTTATAGAAATAATATACCAAACGGAAATGGCGGTGTCAACGAAAAAAGCGTCCGCAACGCAGACGCTTTTGAAAATCGTTTTATTCAGTTTGCGTAGGTTGTATACTCACTTATGAAATCTTCGTATCTGTCGGCAACGTCGAATACCGAATTGCCCGTTTTGGTGAGTGCACCTTCTTTTGAAAGATAGCCGATTGTGAAAGCCGAAAATACAACTGTCAGAGCAAGAGCCGCCGCAACGCAAATCTTGACGGATTTGAGCTTTTCTTTTTCGGTTTTAGTTTCGGCAACCACCGAAATGAAGAAGGACGCCGCATAAAGCGAAGCCGTCACAAGTGCAAACAAGCCTGCAAATTCGGGTTTTATCAGAGCCTTCGTCAGGTTGTTGTAGCCACCGAGTGCATCAAAAATCACAAGAAGAACCAGAGTGAAAAACGGCGGTGCATAAAGCAAACCCATCAGAACGCTTCTGCCTGCGCTCTTTCTCATTACGTATTTTATCGGCAGAACGAAGGCGGTTGCCAAAACCAGAGTCAGAAGATAAAGCAGATATATCACAAGCTCATTTTCGCACCAATTAAGAAACTTTTCACCGAAATTCACGTTTTGTCCCCAAAGCCTTGAAATTGCAGACACCGATGCAAACGCAATCGAAATCGCAACAAAAAGAATCAGGCTGAAAATATATTCCGCACCGACCCTCTGATACACCTTGCAGGGCAGCGTTCTTGCATAGCTCTCCCACGAGGATCTGTCGCTTTCGTCTATATTTCTGATGATAATAACAACCGCCAAAAACATATAGATATCAACAGAAAAAAGCGAATTATCACTGTTGCCGTCGCCGATAAAACTGAACAATGCCGAAACAATAAAAACCGTTGCCAAAACCAGAAGAAACACTTGAGATGAAGCAAATTTTCTGTAAAGCAAACCTTTCATTCCGTCACCTCTTTCATTATTTCGTCTGCGGATTCACGTCGTCTTCCTCAAGATAAACTCTCGTTGTCCAGATTTCACCGTCCATAACGTCGATGCTCAATTGCACAGACGCCCTGACGTTATAAAGCGGAATATTTTCTTCGATAATATAATCAATATGGTAGGTCTTATAGGGTTTGCCGTTATCAAGATTTTCGTGAACGGCATCGGGGCAAAGATTATACATCTTCATATACTCAATCATTTTTTCTTCCGACAAACCCTCGGTAAACATTCCCGCAATCTGATTTGCAAGGTCAACGGGGTTGCTGTCAGTTATGATTTCGGTTGCCGAAACGTTTGCCCAGACGTTAAGCATATTGGGGTATTCGGGGTTTTCCGAATTGCCGTAGGTGTGAATTCCGATTGCTAAAGGATAATCTGTTGAATACATCACATCATCCTGCGCAATGCGGTCACCGAAGCCGTTTTCGGTCAGTCTTTCTTTTATGTATTCCGTCTTTTGGTCACTCATAGTTTCTCCGCAGAAGGCTTCAACGTATTTCATCATATCCGCACGTGAAAGTTCGTTCTGTCGCTCCCACTCTTCCTCTTTTTCTTTGATGGATTGTTCGTATTCTTCGGTGTATGAATATTCTCTACGTTCAAACGCACCGTCTTTTTTGAGAGCGTAAACGGTTGCGCCCGAAACGGCAAGTGCGGCAACGGTCAGCACCGCCGCAAAAGCCTTGACGGCTTTGAGTTTTTCTCTGCCGCTTTTTGTTTCGAGAATAACGCAAAGCAGATACGTTGCGGCAAGAAACAGAATTGCAGATATTCCAAGCATAATAAGATGCTTCGGCTTGCTGATTGACTCAACGGATTTGTATACCACGTCGATTTCGCTCATCGGCATCAGCCACGAGCTCATCAGATAAGTAATTAATAACGCCGGAGCAATCGGCACCGCCACAAGAAGCGCCCTTACCTGACCTTTAAAAATACAGCTTATCAGAAAGACCAGCGAAAGGCTGCCGAAAATCAGGCTCAAACGGAAAATTTCCGACGTAGCCGTTTTCTTGAAAGCATTAAGCACAAACTCGGTTTCGCCGAGTGTTATCGCCTTGATATTGCCGAGAAGGGTTGCAAGAAACATAACTGCGCTTATCATAAGCATAATCAGAATGCTGAAAACGTATTTTGCGCCCATTCTCTGAAAAGCGGTGTTGGGGAGTGCTCGGGAATATTTCTCCCAGCCGCTTTTTTCATCATCACCCATATTCCTTGCAATCATCGAAAGAGCAAGAACGCAAAGCATAGAATCAAGCGCTGCTATGCTGTGTAATTTCAGTGAAACAAGCAACACAAGAACGGAAAGCGCAACACCAATCTTCAGCATACTTTTGGACTGCGCAAACTCTTTGTAAAGCAGATTTTTCATTATCTCGCCCCCTTAACAAGAAGCACAAACAGTTCTTCAACTCCGACGGGGCTTATCTCAAATTCTGCAGGGATTGCTCTTCTCTCAACAACCGCCTCAACACCGTAGGGCGAGACCTTTTCGCCCTTGATTGCATCGGAGTCAATCTTTTTAAGCTCCTCGGCGGTGCAGTGGATGATGCCGTATTGCTCAAGGAGTCTGTCCTTTTCTTCGCAGAGCACGAGCTTGCCTCTGTGAAGAAATGCGATATAGTCGCACAGCTTCTCAAGGTCGCTGACGATATGCGAGGATATCAGCACGGAATTTTGCGGATTGCGTGTGAATTCATAAAAAATATCAACGATTTCGTCTCTGATAACGGGGTCGAGACCGTTTGTCGGCTCATCGAGAATGAGAAGCCTTGCGTTGTGGGAAAGCGCAACGGCAATGCTCAATTTAACCTTCATACCTCTTGAAAATGCCTTGAGAGCCTTTTTTTCGGGCAAATCGAATCTCTGAAGCAAATCAAAATATTTTTCCTCATCCCACTTGCTGTAAATCCCTTTCATCATCTTGTTGACCTGAATGGGATTGAGCATATCGGGGAAGGAATCCTCACCGAGCACAACTCCGATTTCATCCTTTGAGGATATGCATTCAGGCTCATCAAAGAAACTTACTTCACCCGAATCTTTCGAAATGATTCCGAGCATCGCATTGATAAGCGTCGTTTTGCCTGCGCCGTTTTCACCGATTAATCCCATTATGCATCCGCTCGGCAATGTAAGGCTCACGTTTTTAAGCTCGAATCTGTCCGATTTGCTGTATCTCTTGCTCATATTTTTTATTTCAAATGCGTTCATTTCTTATTCCTCCTCCATCAGTATCTCAAACATTTCAATAATATCCTTTTTATCCAGTCCGCAGATTTCCGCAAGCTCCGAAATGCTCTGAATATGCGATTCGATTCGGCGCAGGTTTTCTTCCCTTATCATCTCGGTGTTTCTGCCTGCAACGAAACATCCCTTGCCTGCAACGGTATAAACGAAGCCTTCTCTCTCAAGCTCGTCATATGCACGCTTCGTTGTGATAACGCTGATATGCAAATCCTTCGCAAGGTTTCGGATTGAAGGCAGAAGCTCATCATCTTTAAGTTCACCGCTGACGATACTGCTCTTTATCTGCGAATAAATCTGCTCGTAAATCGGCTGTCCGCTTTTATTATTAATAAAGATGTTCATTCCACACCCCCGACCACTGTATATATACAGTATATACAGTTCATTTCCGTTTGTCAACTCTTTTGCAAAATATTGCTTTTGTTTCTCTTTTCGGCTTGACGGAGAATTATATTTGGTCTATAGTATAAGGGTATATTATCCTTTTGAGGAGGAAGAAAAATGACAAAATCTCAGGCATTGGCAAAGGCAAAAGAGCTCGTTGCCAAAATGACGGTTGAGGAAAAAATGACTCAGCTTCTCTATAACTCCCCTGCTATCGAAAGACTCGGCATTAAAGAATATAACTGGTGGAACGAAGGCTCACACGGCGTTGCAAGAGCAGGCACGGCAACCGTTTTCCCCCACGCAATCGCTATGGCTTCAACCTTCGACCCCGAGCTTGTCCGCATTGTTGCAGACGTTGTCTCAACAGAGGGCAGAGCAAAATACAATATGCACGTTAAATTCGGTGACCACGATATTTTC
>JAGBUT010000164.1 GCA_017630695.1 Clostridia bacterium | reverse complement strand
TTGTTGAGTGAGCCGAAGTTGAGGTCGATGCCGTCTTCGGTAATCTCATATGACTTGACGGGTTTGCTTGTTACTGCCGCAAAATATGCGGGGAGACCGTCGTATCTGCCTGCAAAGTTACCTGCAAGAAGACATCCGCCTGAGATAACTCCGCTTTCTTCGTCGTATTTTGTGTAAGCGTTGCTTGATTTTCTGTTGCCTGCGGCACTTGTTGCGTCAATGAAAAGGTGAGCGTCATCGCTTGTAAAGAAGCTGTAACGGTGTATACCCGTGTGGATATCTGCGGTCATTTCGGCAAGGCAGGCAACCGTGGGCAGATAAACTGCATAGTAACCGACACTTGCCTCTTCCATCGAATGGGAATAGGGCATAATCTTTGCACCGTTGTTGCCGACGGAGGGAGTGATTCTGAAGTTGCTGTAATCCTCCGAGCCTGTGCCTGAAAGTCTGGAATGGCTGAAGCCTTTGATGTGACCGTGCTCATAGTAATAACCCGAGGTATTGGTCTTTACAAGATAGGTGCCGCCTGCAAAGCAGGTGTCGGGACCGAGTCTGACCGAGCCGAAGGGTACTGTTGCGGCAGGGCTGAGCATACCGCAGGTCCAGGGGATACCGCCCGTGCCGATGAACGGATCAACGTACTGACCGTATTCACCCTCGGGGATTTCGGGCATCTCAACGGTTTTATAAAGAACACCGCCGAAAAGACCCGTGAATAACGTTTCGATTGCAACGAAAACCGAAACGAAAGCTCTGATGATTTGCATCATATGCGTCACTCCAATCGGATATTTCTATTTATAAATATAAAATAAAGAGGAATAAAAGTCAAGAAATGAATTCAGCCGTTGAAATCGGGTCGGGAATGATATATAATGTCTGCAAAAGGAGTGATATTTCTGAATTTCTTATCTTCGATTTTTGCAACCAGACAGATTGTTGCTTTGGGTGAACTTCCTATTGTTGCGGGCAAAATCATTGCCGAGCTTTTTTCTTTTGATTTCAAAAGGGTGTCAGCGCTTTTCGTTGCGTTCACCCAGCTTATCAGCCTTGTTATTTTCGATACACCTGTAACACCGTATAAAGACAGTATTGATATGAGCCGATTCGAACTTGCGTGGTCCGATGAATTTGAAAACGGCTTCGACACTGAAAGATGGCAGGGTCACTACGTTTACGGCGCAAACGACACCCAGCTTCGTGATACTGCGTGGTGGAACAGAGATCAGGTCAGCTTCACGGATGACGGTTGTCTCAAGATAACCGCAGAATACAAAGAAAACGGTCCCAAGGGTGCAGGATATTATTCCTACGGCATGGAGACCAATCCCAACAAGCAGTATGATGCAGGTTACGTGGGTTATGAACAGCTTTACGGATATTTTGAAATCCGATGCATTCTGCCCAAGGGTGCAGGAATTAATCCTGCTTTCTGGCTGTTGAGCGACGGAATGTTTGATGAGAATACCGACGGCGGTATCACGGGCGCAGAGGTTGACGTTTTTGAAACGAACACCGATTATGACGAGGAGAGCAAGGAGTTTAACTCGGTTTATCACACAATCCACGTTGATTCGTATGATGAATATCACAGAAGCGAAAATCAGGGTGCATTCTATGCTGACGATCCGTATAATAAGTTCAATACTTACGGTGTGGAATGGAACGAGAACGAGTATATCTTTTACATAAACGGTGTTGAAACCGCAAGAACGTCATTCGGCGGAGTATGTCAGGTGCCTCTTTATCTGATAATTTCCGTTGGTGTTGATGAGAAAATCGCACAGAACGAATATCTCCCCTCATCACTTGTGGTTGATTACGTAAGATGCTATCAATATGTATAATAAAAACAAGCAGTCTGAAAATCAGACTGCTTTGTTTTTTAAGAGCAATAAATTTCGATTGCTTTTGATATGAACTCCGCCGTACCGTCGCCGTTTATATCGATGTTGGTTTTGAAGCGTTCGTCGGCAACGTACATTTGACCCAGACCTGCGTTGACTTCGCTCCACTTATCGGCAGAGTATCCTGCGTTTTCCTGCTTCCTTGACTGTTACAAGGTTATATCAGACTTCTGCCTTCCCATTCTTCGTCGGGTTCAGCTCCGAGAAGGGTCGCAACGGTAGGTGCAATGTCTATGAGATTAACGTTTTCGATTTCTTTGCCTTTTTCAAAATTCTCACCGCAAAGAATAACGGGGATTATCATATCCTCGGGGATTTCGTAGCCGTGAGTTCTGTCGTGACCGCCGTGGTCTGCAGTGATGATATAAGTGTATTCGTCGCCAAGCTCGGTCATAATTTTTTCAATGTTATCCCAGCTTGTCTGCATAGCGGACATATATTCATCACTCATCCAGCCGAATTTGTGACCTGCCCAATCGGTGTATGCAAGGTGGATGTATGCAAAGTCGAGCTTATAGTTTTTGGCATAGCTGATAAGTTCATCTGCAAGAAGCGAACCCGTCTGGTGATATCCGATTCTCTTGCCTGCATAGAAAGTAGAGTGAGCGATGGAGTTGGGTCGGGAAACGTCTCGGATTTCTTCCCAATCAAAGAAGATGGCGCACTCTTTGTTCATCCCTTTGAGCACCTCGCACAGACCGGGTATAGGTCTTACCTGAGGCGTATAAACATTGGTTGTGGTGCCGTGGCGCTGGGGTGTTACGCTGTGGAAAAGCGAAATGGTGCAGGGGAGAGTCACTGACGGAACAACCGTTTCGGCGTTCATTGTATAAGTGGAATTTTTAATAATTTTCTGTGCAGAGTCGATATTTGTCAATGCGTCGGGACGCATACCGTCAATAAGAATCAAGATTGTTTTCATAACAACACTCCTTTGAAAGCAGAAAAATTTCTTCATCTGCATTATAACACCGTGATTAAATATTTGCAATAAAAATCCCCTTGGATTGCTCCAAGGGGGGATATATCACCAGATGAACGGTATCAGGCGGTATCTGACTTTTTGTTTATATTCACGGTAACCGTCGAGTTCTTCTTCGAGGAATGCTTCTTCGTGTTTGATTCGTTTAGCTATGATAAACGGATATGCGAGGAAAATCAAAAACGAAAATACAGAGCCTAATACGAGGGGCATCGATAAAAACAGAAGTAAGGTTACGCTGTACATCGGATGCCTGACGATGCTGTATAATCCCGTATCGACCACCTTTTGGTTTTCCTGCACTTTGATTGTGCGGCTGAGATATGTGTTTTCACGCATTACCTCTGCGTAGAGGATATACGCAATCAGAAAAACAACCGCCGCAACTATCGTAACGCCTTTTGGCAAGAGGTACCAGCTGAAACGGATGCCCAGACCTGCAACGATAAATCCTGCAAGAAACATGAGACCGCTTAATTTCACAACAAGATCCTGCTCTTTTTGTTTTTCTTTTGCATCAAGTCGGCTTTTTAGCAGGTCGGGATTTTTGAACATCATCACAATTCCTGCGAGGAACATCGGAATGAATAAAATCCCCATCAGCAACCAGCCGTTAAAATAGGAAAAAGTACCTGCAGGCAAGAAGATAAGCAATCCGACCAAAGCAACACCTAACAGGAATTTGGCTATTGCACCGAGAAAAAATTTTATCGCCATAACGCATCTCCGTAAAACTTTGTGAGGTTTATTATATCACAACGGGAGAGAAAAAGAAAGGTTTTCACAAACAAAAACCTTCCGGAGAAAGCGAAGCTGCATATAACGTGTGGAATAACAAAAATATTGCCTTGATACATTTCCTGTGATATAATTAATTTCAACAGATAACAGTAAAAGGGGGATAAGAGATGTCGGACGAAAGAACTGCTCCTCTTCTCAAAAGAGCATTTATGTTTTTGGAAGATCAGGAATGGCAAAGAGCCGAGGAATACTGTGAGAAGGTGCTTGATATTGAACCTGAAAACGCCGAGGCTTATTTAGGCCTTCTTTTAGTGACTTTAAAAATTTCTGATGAATGCGAATTAAAAAACGCAACAGTTACATTTGAAGATCAGAAATTTTATCAAAAAGCACTTCGCTTTGCAGATTCTGAACTGAAATTGAAATTAGAAAATTACAACGTTGAAAACATATATTGCAATGCACGAAGGCATCTTGATAAAGCAACCGGTTGCAAAGATTGTTTTGCCGCAAGAGATTTGCTTAAAAAAATTTCAGATAAAAAGGATGTAGAGCAGGATCTTGTTGAGTGCGATGAGAAAGCATCAGATTTTCAGAAAAAAGCGGATATTGCGCTGGCAATGCAGTATATGAACAGCTCGAATGATTATGATCTTTATGAAGCAATAGGCTTATTCCAAAAATATGATTCAGAAGAATTTGCTGACAAAATTGACAAGTGCAAAAAATCGATTGATTTGATCAAAAAAGAAAACGAAGAAAAGGAAAGAAGAGAAGAAAAGAAGCGGAAAACAATACTTATCTCTATTGCCGTAACATTTGCACTTGTTTTTCTCTCAATTATAACGGTTTGTTCATCAATAACTTATTCAAATAACAAAAAAGCGGAAGAAATATATAACAATTTCCTTGGTCTGTCATTTTCGGGCACAGACGAAGATGATAATGGCTTTTACAGTGGTTACAGCAGAGGGGATCTGGACTCGTATAAGGTTTATTATTTGGAAAAGACTAAAGAAAGATTGGTATTCAATGAAGATGGAACCGTTTATTACGAGAGTTCAATTTCCAATACTGTTTTGGCTTATCCCAAATTTTACAGCATTGCACCTTCGGGTTATAATGATTCATATGATGGTACATACGATTCATTTGAAGTTTTGGTATCGTTTGACGGAACGGTGTATGTTAAATTCGGTTCAAACAAATGCAGAATCAGCGTTGACTCA
>JAGBUT010000014.1 GCA_017630695.1 Clostridia bacterium | reverse complement strand
GAGCTGATTTTATGAGCAAATTACCTACACCTCATATTGCCGCAACCGAAAAGGATGCGTTTGCAAAAACTGTTCTTATGCCGGGCGACCCTCTTCGTGCAAAATATATTGCCGAGAAATTTCTTGATGATGCCGTGCTTGTGAATAACACAAGAGGCGTACAAGGTTATACGGGTTATTATAAGGGCAAGAGAGTATCGGTTATGGCATCGGGAATGGGTATTCCTTCAATCGGAATTTATTCCTACGAGTTGTTTAATTTCTATGACGTTGAAACGATTATCAGAGTCGGTTCAGCAGGGGCAATCAGTCCCGAACTTCATCTGCGTGACGTTGTTATCGGTATGGGTGCGTGTACAAACAGCAGCTATGCAATGCAGTATAATCTGCCCGGCACTTTTGCTCCGATTGCCGATTATCAGACACTAAAAAACGCTGTTGATACTGCAAATAAACTCGGTGTCAATGTAAAGGTCGGTAATCTTTTTTCATCAGATACTTTCTATGATGATGCACAAAGCCTTGCCGAGTGGCAGAAGATGGGTGTGCTTGCCGTTGAAATGGAGTCGGCTGCACTTTATATGAATGCCGCAAGAAGCGGTAAAAAGGCTCTTTGCATCTGCACTATTTCGGATTGTCCGTTAACGGGCGGCGAAGAATGCACTGCGATTGAAAGAGAGCAGACCTTCAACAAGATGATTGAAATTGCTCTGGAGGCGGCTGAATGAATAATTCTGAGCTGATTAAACTTGCGCTTGAAGCAAGAGAAAAATCTTATTCACCTTATTCTCATTTTGCTGTTGGTGCGGCTTTGCTTTGTAAAAACAGTAAAGTTTTCACGGGTTGCAATATAGAGAATTCGGGATATTCTGCAACAAACTGTGCAGAGCGAACTGCAATATTCAAGGCGGTTTCCGAGGGCGAAACCGAATTTGAAAAGATAGCGGTTGTCGGCGGTAATGCAGACGAAAAGCCGTCGGGTTTTTGTCCTCCCTGCGGTATCTGCAGGCAGGTTATGAAAGAATTCTGTGGCAATGATTTTAAAATTATTATTGCAAAAAATGAAAATGAATATAAATCCGTGACCTTGGAGGATTTGCTTCCTCTAAGCTTTGATAAACGTGATTTTTAAGGAGATAAAATGGATTTCAAGGCTTTGATTCAGAAAAAGCGTGACGGCTTTGCTCTCACAAAAGAAGAAATCGAGTTTTTTGCTTTCTCTGCCGCAAATGAAACCGTACCAGATTATCAGCTTTCGGCAATGCTTATGGCGATATTCTTTAACAGCCTTAACGAAGAAGAAACTCTCTGGCTGACCGATGCTATGGCTCGTTCGGGTGATATGGCGGATTTATCTGCGATTGACGGCATTAAAGGTGATAAGCATTCTACGGGCGGAGTTGGTGACAAAACAACGCTCATCGTTGCACCCATTGTTGCATCCTGCGGAGTGAAGATGGCGAAGATGAGTGGCAGAGGTCTCGGTCACACGGGCGGCACGGTTGATAAGCTTGAATCGATTCCCGGGTTCAGAACTTCTCTTTCAACCGATGAATTCACCGATATCGTCAACGAAAGCGGTCTTTGTGTAGCAGGTCAGTCTGGCAGACTTTGTCCTGCTGACAAAAAGCTCTACGGTCTGCGTGACGTTACCGCTACGGTTGATAATATGCCTCTGATTGCATCGAGTATTATGAGCAAGAAACTTGCAGGCGGTGCTGATTGCATCGTGCTTGACGTCAAATGCGGAAGCGGTGCTTTTATGAAGGATAAGGCATCTGCAAAAGCACTTGCATCAAAGATGGTTGAAATCGGCAGGGGAGCAGGCAAAAAAATTGCAGCCCTCATCACCGATATGGATACCCCTCTCGGTAAGAACGTCGGCAATTCACTCGAGGTGATTGAAGCTGTTGAAACTCTCAAGGGCAGAGGTCCCGAGGATTTGACTGAAATCTGCATCCTGCTTTGTGCAAAGCTTCTTGAATTGGCAGGCAAGGGCAGTTTTGATGAATGCAAATTACTCGCAAAAGCAAAAATCGATGATGGCTCGGCTCTTTTGAAACTTGCTGAAATGGTGAAGCTTCAGGGCGGTGATGAAAACTATATTCTGAATACCGACCTTTTCCCGAAAGCTGAATTCAGCCGTGACGTTGTTGCGGATGAATCGGGCTATATTTCATCGATGAATACCGAGGGGGTAGGCTCGGTCTGTGTTGCTCTCGGTGCAGGCAGACAGCGTAAGGAAGATGATATTGACCCGAGTGCAGGCATTGTTATCGAAAAGAAAACGGGAGACAAAATTGAAAAAGGCGACGTTATCGCAACTCTTTATTGCTCCGATGAAGCTCTTTTTGATGTGGCTGAAAAGCAGTACAGAGAGTCAGTTTTTATTGCTCCGACAAAACCTGAAGCAATACCGTTGCTTCTTGACGTTGTTGAGTAATAGTGCACAAAAAAACAACCCGTTTTTTGACTTGCCAATAAACGGACAGTATGTTATAATTAATCGAATTTATAATGAAAAGGAGATTTTTTCATGAGCGTATTAAATAAGATTGACAAGGCAGCAGAATCCAAGGGTGCTCTTGTTGTTAAGATCTGGCAGTTCATCAAGTTCATCGTTGTAAGCCTTGGCGCAATGATCGTTCAGTTCACACTTCTGAATACTCTTAACCTCATTCCTCCCATTGCAGAGCTCTATAATCAGGAGTTCGTTTGGAACTTCTTCGTTTATCCCGTTGCAATCGGCGGTCTCGGTTATTTCATCGTCAGCAATATTGCAAACATCGTTGCACAGATTGTTGCTTTCTTTATCAACAAAGAAAAGACATTCAACTCCAGCGCAAACGTTGCAGTAACTCTTCCCATCTACATAGTTTTCACAATCGCTCTTATCGTTTTTGCAGCATGGCTTAACCCCACAATCAAAGAAGCTCTCATTGGTTGGGAGTGGTTTGTAGGTCTGTTCGATAACGCAGAAGCTATGGAAAGCGCAGCAAAGAATATTGCTACAATGGCTTGCTCAGCAATGCAGTTCTTCCTTTATTTCCCCGTTGATATGATTCTCTTCCACAAGAAGAAGGAAGACAAATAATTTGTAATTCAAAGCGGAGTTTTTGCAACTCCGCTTTTTTCTTTTAAAAACTGTGAGTTTTTGTGTTCTGATTCGTCTATAGGGTGAAATGAGGTGATATTGTGGATAAGGGTAACGAAAGCTATCAAAGATTTCTTGCAGGTGATAAGAAGGGTCTTGTGGAGATAATGGAGCTTTACAGCGACTCGCTTGTGTCGTTCATTAACGGCTTCGTGCATAATGAAAGCACGGCTGAAGATCTGATGCAGGATACGTATCTGGAGTTGATAGTTAAAGAAAAAAGCTTCAGAGGCGAATCGCAATTCAAAACCTGGCTTTTCAAAATTGCACGCAATAAAGCTATCGACCATATCCGTAAGCACGGCAGAGTAATTCCCGTTGACGGTTCGTTTGTCTTTTTGCCTGATAATGATTTTGTCGAGAAGCATACCGAGGAGTCCGAAAGAAAAAATGCGGTGCTCTCCGCAATGTCAAAGATAAAGCCTCTTTATGCACAGGTGATTTATCTTTCGTTTTATGAGGATATGTCAAATGAGGAGATAGCATCTGTCATCGGCAAAAGCAAGCGTCAGGTTGAAATGCTGATTTACCGTGCTAAGGATTCATTGAAAAAAGCTTTGGAAAAGGAGGGCTTTGACTATGAATAAGTACGAAATCAGGGCAGAAACAGTGCTGAACAAAAAAGAAGAATACCTGAAAAGCCGAGAAAAGAAAATCCAGCGTACAGCTTCAATTGTTGCCGCTGCAGCTTGTGCGGGCGCGGTTATTGCGGTTGCAGTGATGTTCAAATCGCTTTTTCAGCCGATTAACGTTTTGCCTGTCGAACCTACTCACAGCATAGACGTAACCGTTGATATGACGGTTGCAATGGGTTATAACGGAAAAACAGTTTTCATTGATAAAGAATCGAAAAACTACGGCAGTTATATGACCTGCTACGTTAATGATAACAACGAAGAAAACGTTAATAACGAATCAAACAGATTCGGAGTTATCGATAAAGACGGGAATATAGTTGTGCCGCCCATATACGGCAAGGCTCGTGCTGTAGACGCTGACAGCTTTATTGTCGAAAGGTGGAATAAAGGACAGTGTGAATCAGCTCTTGTTGATAAAGAGGGCAATGTTATTTATGATTATTTTGCGGGATATCTTATTGCTGCAGATTACCGTGAAGAAATCTATGTGTTGATTGTTGATACTTTTGACGGAAATGATTTGTTGATAGATACAAACGGAAACAAGTTGCTTGATATGGAATTTGACGACCTTTTCTGGGCGCAAACAACAGGCTGGGATGGCTACAGTTCAGGTGAGATAATTAAAGGAATTGTCAACGACAAATATTACCTTATAAATTATAAAGGTGAAATTGTGAACGTTTTCGGTGAAGAGCCGACGGTCAAGGATTCTCTCGGTGAGGGGTTCGATCTGATTGCATCATATCAGCGTAAAAAGGGTTTGCTTTTTGGCGTTAGAAATGAAAACAGCGAAGTGATTGTTCCTTGCCAATATCCGACACTGTATTTTACGGGCGACAGATTTGTTTGCAGAGACGGCGATGAGCAAGGTCTGGGTCCGGATGATATTGTTGTAATTTATGACACGCAGGGCAACGTAGTATGTGAAGGTGGAAAATTCAGCTTGATAACCATTGATTACGGCGCAGATACGGGCATCGGTGTAGATTTCAACGAAAGCGAATGGGATTATGAAGGCTCGTTCAACCTCGGAGGAAACTGGGTCATTGATAAAAACGGCAACAAGCTTTCAGATGAATATGACCGCATTGATAAGAATTCCGACGGCACGTATACCGCATATTATGATAGGCAGAGCAAAACGCATTTGCTCGATTCAAACGGCAATATAATCGAATAATTCATATTTGTGTTTCAGGCGGAGCGTTATGCTCCGCCTTTTTCGTAAAAATTTTTGAAAACACAGAATTTTGTGGCTTTTGCCATAGAATAACCACTATATCTTGTGTTATTATTTCATCACAATCCGATTATTTAGTGTATTTTGTGCAAAAAGAGGTGGTTTTTATGAATATTCAGGGTCTGCAGAAACTGACCTTGCTCGATTATCCCGGTAAAATGGCTTGTATCGTTTTTACGGGTGGCTGTAATTTGCGTTGTCCTTTCTGTCATAACGCATCGATTGTTCTCAATCCGTCAGCCGAGGGTGAGTTCAGTGTTGAAGAAATCACCGATTTTCTCAAAAAACGTCAGGGTATCCTTGAAGGCGTTGTAATAACGGGCGGCGAACCTCTTATGCAAAAGGATATATCCGAGTTTGTTGAACTTGTCAGGTCGCTTGGTTACAGCGTTAAGCTCGACACAAACGGAACTTATCCCGATAAACTGAGAGAGTTTATCGACAAAGGTCTTGTTGATTACGTAGCAATGGACGTTAAAGCTTCCCCCGAGGGCTATCCGCCTGCAGTTGGTATTGGTGGATATGATATTTCAAAAATCACCCGAAGCATTAATATTTTGCTTGAGGGCAAGGTGGACTACGAATTCAGAACAACCGTTGTAAGAGAGTTCCACAGTGTTTTCTCAATGAACTCACTCGGCGAGCTTATCAAAGGCGCAAAGAGACATTATCTTCAGGGATTCAAGGATTCGGGTGAGCTTATCGGCTTCGGCTTATCGGCTGTTCCGAAAAACGAGATGGAAGAAATGCGGAAAATTCTTCTCGGTTACGTTGAAAATTGTGAGCTGCGTGGGGTATAGTTGTAAAAACACCCAAAATATTGTGTATATATCGTGCAGTTTTAACAAACTTACGAAAAAGGACACAATATATTGTGAAATCCATTGACACGCACACAATAATTTGTTATTATTTACAAGCTGCCGATATGCGGTATTTTGTTGAATAAGAAATTAATTTGTCGAAAATAATATTTATATACATATTTAATGAAAGGAACGAGTTGCATGTATCAGGTAATTAAAAGAGACGGCAAAGTCGCTGATTTTAATATCAGCAAAATCGCAGAAGCTATCAAGCTTGCGTTCGAATCAAAAGAGAGACAGTATCATCCCTCAACAATCGATTTCCTTGCTCTCAAGGTAACCGCTGATTTCGAACCCAAAATCGAAAAGGGTCTTATCGCTGTTGAAGATATTCAGGACAGCGTTGAACAGGTTCTTATTCAGGCAGGTTATGCAGACGTTGCAAAGGCTTATATTCTTTACAGAAGACAGAGAGAAAAGCTCCGCAACCTCAAATCAACAATTCTTGACTATAAAGACCTTGTTAACAGCTACGTTAACGTTACGGACTGGAGAGTTAAGGAGAATTCAACCGTAACATATTCAGTAGGTGGTCTCATTCTCAGCAACTCGGGTGCTATCACCGCTAACTATTGGCTTTCAGAAATCTATGATGATGAAATTGCCAACGCTCACAGAAATGCTGATATCCACATTCACGACCTTTCAATGCTCACAGGTTACTGTGCAGGTTGGTCACTCAAGCAGCTTATTCAGGAAGGCCTCGGCGGCGTAACAGGCAAGATTACATCTGCTCCTGCAAGCCACCTTGCAACCCTCTGCAATCAGATGGTTAACTTCCTTGGCATTATGCAGAACGAATGGGCAGGTGCTCAGGCATTCTCATCATTCGACACATATCTTGCTCCCTTCGTCAAGGTTGATAACCTTTGCTACGATCAGGTCAAGAAGTGCATCGAATCCTTCGTTTACGGTGTAAATACTCCCAGCCGTTGGGGTACTCAGGCACCCTTCTCAAACATCACTCTTGACTGGACAGTTCCCGCTGACCTTGCAGAGCAGAACGCTATCGTAGGCGGCAAGGAAATGAACTTCAAATACGGTGATTGCAAAGCCGAAATGGATATGATCAACAAGGCTTTCATTGAGATTATGATTGAAGGCGATGCTAACGGCAGAGGCTTCCAGTATCCCATCCCCACATACTCAATCACAAGAGATTTCGACTGGTCAGAAACAGAGAACAACAAGCTTCTCTTCGAGATGACAAGCAAGTACGGTACTCCCTACTTCTCCAACTACATCAACTCCGATATGGAGCCCAGCGACGTTCGTTCCATGTGCTGCCGTCTCCGTCTTGACCTTCGTGAGCTTCGTAAGAAGTCCGGCGGCTTCTTCGGTAGCGGTGAGTCCACAGGTTCTATCGGTGTTGTTACAATCAATATGCCCCGTATCGCATACCTTGCAGAGAACGAGGCTGACTTCTACAAGAGACTTGACCGCATTATGGACATCTCTGCTC
>JAGBUT010000163.1 GCA_017630695.1 Clostridia bacterium | reverse complement strand
TTATAATATATAATAATATCCGTATATCCATCCCGAAGGAGAGATTAATTATGAGCGAAAAACTTATCAAAGTCGGTGTTGTCGGTCTCGGCAGAGGTACCGCTATCGCCAGATGCCTCAAGGGCGTCAAAAACGCAAAACTTGTTTCAGTCTGCGACCATAATCCCAAGATTCTTAAATCGGGTTACGCAGAGCTTTCAGAAGTTCTTGAAGATCCGAATCTCATTCAGTTCAGCGATTACGATGAATTTCTCAAATCGGATATCGACGCAGTTATCGTTGCAACAGAAGCTGTTTATCACGTTCCCATCGTTATCAAGGCTTTTGAAGCAGGCAAGCACGTTCTTTGCGAAATCCCCTCAGTTAACTCCGTTGAGGAAGCAAAGGAGCTCAAGGAAGCTTGTCTTGCTCACCCCAACCTTACATATATGGCTGCTGAAAACTGCTGTTACTGGGCATTCATCGAGACTTGGAGAAAGATGAATCTCGATGGTCTTTTCGGCGAAATCGCATATGCGGAAGCTGAATATCTTCACGCTCTCAACCCCGATGAATTCTCACCCACCTATTACCCCGAGGGTCATTGGAGAACTTACCAGCCCGCTATCAGATATCTCACACACGAACTCGGCCCCCTTCTTTACGTTATGGACGACAAGGTTGTCAGCGTAACCTGCCTTGAGGCTGACGTTCATTACGACCCCTATACTCCCGAAAGAAAAGAAACGGGCGTTGCTCTTTTCAAGACAGCAAAGGGTGCTGTTATCAGACTGCTCGTCAGCTTCGGTGCATACACAAGCTATGACCATAACTACCGTATCTGCGGCACAAGAGGAACAATCGAAACCGACAGAACAAAGGTTGTTGACAATGCACCCTCTCTTGCAAGTCTCCACAGCATTCCCGGCACTTTCAACGCAAACTCCAAAATGGTTATCCCCGTTACAACCTGCTACGAGGGCGAGGATTCAAGTGGTCACGGCGGCGCAGACGCAAAGATGGTCAAGGATTTCATCAACTGCCTTGTTGAAGGTAAGAGACCCGTTCTTGACGTTGACTTCGCAATTAATATGAGTCTTCCCGGTATCATTGCTCACGAATCTGCAGTTCAGGGCGGTATGCCTATGGAAATTCCTCTTGTATAATAAGGAGAATAAAAATGAAAAAAAATACTCTTCACTTCGGTGAATTCAAACAGTACGATAAAAAATTCATCACCGCTGAAAACGGAATCGACCTCGATAACGTTTCATCCGTTGCTTTCGAAGGCGAAACACTTTATATCGCACAGCCCGAAGGCGTTATCGAATATGCCGACGGCAAAACAAAGAAGCTTGCAATCAAAGCTTCAAAGCTTTTCACCGTCAAAGGTAAGCTCTATGCCGCAATCGGAAACAACCTTGCTGAAATCAAAAAGGGCAAAGCAAAGAAGGTTGCCGAATTCGATTCACCCGTAAAAGACGTTTCCATTGCTCTTGACGGCTCATTCTGGCTCATTACCGAGGATAAGCTCTATCTCGAAGATAACGGTGAATTCAAAGCAATCGTTTCTCTTCCCGAGGATACAGTCTGCCTTGCCGCACTTGATAACAAATCAAAATACGGCGAAACCGTTTACATCGGATCTGCCGTTGAAGGTCTCCTTTCAATGAAAGGTAAGCGCCGCCATTGGGCAGAGCTTATTCCCGACACAACGGGTGTTCTCAGCCAGAAAATCAACTGCGCTGCTATCGACGGTCTCGGTCATCTGTGGGTTGGCTCCGACGAAGGACTCAACATCTATGACGGCAGAAACTATTGGTTCAACGGCAATGATTTCTATTCCGTACCCGACGGCTCATTCAACGATATGTTCTTCGCCGCTGACGGCAAGAAATATTTCGCAACAAATACAGGTATCATCACTCTCATTGAGGGCAAGATTTCATATCTCTCATACGGCGTATGGCTTATGCACCCCACGGTAACTAAAATCACAGTTTCCGACAAGGGCACAATTGCTGCAGTTACTCCCGAGGGTATCAGCATCATCACAAGCAAATATATGACCCTTGAAGAAAAAGCAGCTTATTATGATGCTTATGATGAAAAATATTTCACAAGAAACGAAGGCTATCAGGTTTCAAGACCTCTTCGCAAATACGGTGATATCGATTCAGGCTGGCTTCCCAATTCAGATAACGACGGTCTCTTCACAGGCGTTTACTGTGCAAGCCAGTGCTTCCGCTATGCTGTAACGGGCGACGAAAAGGCAAAGGCGAATGCAAAGAAAGCTGTTGAAGCAATGATTAAGCTCACCGAAGTTACGGGCAAAGCAGGTTTCACTGCAAGAGCTACAAGGCATTCATATGAAGAGGACTTCGGTACGGGCAACAGAGAAGAGTGGCATATCTGCGAAAACAACCCCGATATGGAATGGCTTGGTGAAACCTCTAGCGATGAGATGACGGGTCACTATTTCGCATACGGCATCTACTTCGACCTTGTTGCTGACAAGAAAGAAAAGAAGAAGATTGCCGAGGTTGTCAAGACAATCACAGACCATATCATCGAAAACAACTTCCATCTCTGCGACGTTGACGGCGTACCCACCACCTGGGCAAACTGGGAACCCGACCTTCTCAACAACGACGACAGATGGTTCTATGAAAGAGGAACAAACTCACTTGAAATCCTCTCCTTCCTCAAAACAACCTATCACGTTACGGGCGAAGAAAAATATAATGAAGTTTACAAGATGCTCATCAAAAAGCATCATTATGCAATGAACTGCATCCAGTATAAATACGAGGACGCTCACGTTGCTCATATCGACGACCAGCTCGACTTCATCAACATCTATCCCCTTATCGTTTACACAGACAACGAAGCTGAAAAAGAAATCTTCAAGATGGGCCTCACCCATCATTGGGAATACGAAAGAGTTGAGCACTCACCTCTTTTCAACATCACTTACGGTGCGCTCACAGATAACAGCTGTGACATCGAATTCGCTGCAAAATCACTCTCTGAAATGACTCTCGACCTTATCAGATGGCCTGTTTATAACAGCTACAGAAAAGATATCGTCTGGGATACAGAACAGGAAGGCACAGGTGTTCCTCCCCAGCTCAAATACGCTCTCGAATATTCATCCCGCGTTCTTTCACACTATGACGGCAATCAGCTCGTCTGTGATTCAGGTGCTGAAAGATTCGTTAACATCAACAGCAAGATTGTTAACCGCACTTCAACCCTCCCCGGCACTGCAGGTGCAAACGGTATGAGAGCAATGATGCCCTACATCTACCTTCTTCCCTACTGGATGGGCAGATACTACGGTCTCCTTGGTGACTGATAACTGAAAGGAGAGCATTATGGCATCATTTCTTCTGACACTCAAAAACATAGTCAACGGTTTTGTTGCAGCGGCAATGCTCATCCCGATTCTCGCTACGATGGGTAACAGCGGAGACCCCAACACTCCCGTTGAAACGTATCCCGAATCAGATAACCCTTACATCAGCGAATATCTTGACCCCGATATTGCCGCCCATCGCTCGGGCGCAGGTATCGCTCCGCAGAATACGCTGATGGCATTTGAAAATATCATTGAGCAGAAAGATTCCGTTGACATTGATATCATTGAGTTTGACGTTCAGATTACTGCTGACGGCGAACTTATTCTGCTCCACGACCTGACCTACGACGGCACGTCAAATGCCGTTGAGGAATTCGGAAAAGAAAACGTTTACGCTTCGTCACTTACCCTTGAAGAAGCTCAGGTGCTCAATATGGGCGAAAACTTCAAGGGAAACGGCGATTATCCCTACAGAGGTCTTCGTGGCGACGATATCCCCTACAACCTCCGAGTTGTCACCTGCGATACGGTTATCGACTATATCGAGACAAACTGCGGCGATAAGGTTTATCACTACGATATCGAAATCAAGAGCCTCGGTTCAAACGGAAAAAGAGCCGTTGACCGCCTCTATGAAATAATCACAGAGCGTAATCTTCAGGACAGAGTTATCTGGTCAACATTCGCACCTGACATTTCGGGTTATATGGTTAAGCATTACCCTGAAATTTCACGCACCTCCGACGCAATCGAAGCCCTTCAGTTCTATTTCTATTTCAGAATGGGATGGGATCTTTCCGACGTAAAACCTTCTTACATCGCGCTTCAGATTCCCTATGGCTCGAGTGCTTTCGATAACCTCATCAATCTCGGCACAAAAGAGTTACTCAACTACGCACACAAAAACAATATTGCCGTGCAGTATTGGACAATCAACAGCGAAGAAGAGGCTATGACCCTCACGCAAAACGGTGCCGACTGCATCATAACCGACTATCCGCAGATGGTAATTGAAACCGTTGAAAAATGCAGATAAGAATGGAGTAAAACTATGAAAAAGCTTTTATCGGCATCACTTATGTGTGCCGACCTCATCAATCTCGGCGACTCAATCAAAAAGCTTGAAGAAGCCGGAATCGAATATCTGCACATCGATATTATGGACGGCGCTTTCGTGCCTAACATCACGCTTGGCTTCGACCTGATTAACGCAATCAAAGAAGTTACGGATATTCCGCTTGATATTCATATGATGGTAAATGCGCCATCAAATCTCATCGGCAGAATGAAGCTCGGAAAAGATGATATTATCTGCGTTCACTATGAATCCGACGTTCATATTCACCGCACACTCACACAGATCCGTGACCTCGGATGCAAGGCAGGCATTGCAATCAATCCGCAGACACCGCCCGAAAGCATCGAATTCCTTGCCGACAGCATCGATATGGCTCTCGTGATGACGGTTAATCCCGGCTTTGCAGGGCAGAAAATCTTTGCAGGTGCAGACCGCAAAACCGCTAAAATGCGCAGACTTCTTGACGAATGGGGCCACCCTGAAATCCCCATCGAAGTTGACGGCAACATCAGTCCTGCAAACGGCAAGATGCTCTGCAAGAACGGTGCTGATATCTTCGTGCTCGGCACAAGCAGTCTGTTTATGAAAGACAAATCCATCAAGCAGGCGGCAGAAGATTTCCGCAAAATGCTGACGGAGGAATAAGCGATGTACCGTAATATAAAATCTGCAGTTGTCGGCAGCATAAATGCCGACCTGATTCTTCAGACAGAGAGAATGCCTCAATCGGGTGAAAGCATAACGGGCACGTCTTACGGTCACGCAAACGGTGGCAAGGGTGCTAATCAGGCAATCGGTCTTGCAAGACTCGGTACAAACACAAAAATGATAGGCAAGGTTGCCGATGACGAAAACGGCAGAAGGCTTATCGATAACCTCAAGAAAAATAACGTTGACGTTTCGTGCGTTGCAACTGACGGCTCGCAGACGGGTCTTGCGGCAATTATTCTTGACGGTGAAGGCAAAAACCGTATCATCGTTTACGAAGGTGCGAATGCTGAAATCACACCCTCTTTTGCCGCTGACAGCATAACTGATGACCTTGACCTTCTTCTCGTCCAGTTTGAAACAAGAGAGGAAACCGTTATCTCCGCTGTCAACAAAGCAATCGAAAAAGGCATAACAACCGTTATCGATTGCGGTCCCGCAAAGCAGTTTGCACTCGAAAAAATGCAGGGAGCAACGATAATTTCTCCCAACGAAACCGAAACCGAAGCTCTGACGGGTATTTACCCCGAGAGCAACGACGATATTCTCAAAGCATCCGAAATTCTTGCAGACAGAAGCAAGGCAAAATTCGTTGTGCTCAAACTTGGTGAAAGAGGCTGCTCCGTATGGGACGGCAACAGCCTTCGCATTATCCCTGCATACAAAGGCGAGGTTGTTGACACAACCGCTGCAGGTGATTGCTTCACCGCTGCAATGGCACTTGAATTCATCAGAAGCGGTGATATTCATCTCGCTTGTGACGTTGGCAACAAAGCAGGCTGCATAGCTGTTGGCAGAATGGGTGCTGACGCATCGATGCCCACTGCAGAGGATATCTTAAACTTTAAATAAACCAAAAGGCTTGTACGTTTTTATGTACAAGCCTCTTTTTTATTTTTTGCCTCTGCGCTGATAATCCTCGTTGATAGCTTCGCTCCAGCTTTCATCAAGCTTTTCTTTTGCTCTCACGCAGGAAACTGCCGCCGCAACCGAAGCATAAACAACGTCTGTACCTTCGCTGTCAGCGTTATAATTAACAGCTCTGTCTGCACTGATACCGTATCTTGCGGCTGTTTCAACCGCATCAATATTCGCTCCGATGAAAAGGAATTCCCAGCCGTATTTTGATTTCTGTCTTTCAATCATCGCCTTTACTCTGTCACTTGTATAAAGATGACTTGCGTTTTCCATACCGTCGGTTGTGATAATAAACATCGTATGCTCGGGCACGTCCTCGGGACGGGCATATTTATGGACGTTGCCGATATGATGAATCGCTCCGCCGAGAGCATCAATAAGCGCAGTGCATCCGCCGACAACATAATCCTCATTTGTCATAGGTCTGATTTCAGAGAGCTTCACTCTGTCGTGAATCACTTTTGATTTATCATCAAAAAGCACTGTTGAAACGTAGCATTCGCCACTCTGTTTTTTCTGCTTTTCAATCATAGAATTGAATCCGCCGATTGTGTCCTTTTCAAGACCGTACATTGAGCCGCTTCTGTCAAGAATAAATACGAGTTCTGTGATGTTGTTTTTCATTTTTCAATCCTCCAAAACAAAAAATGTGGTTGCTCGGTTTCTCAACCTTACAACCACATTATAACGATTTGTCTTATTCATTTGGTCGCTTGACGAGAGACTTTTGAAACGATCATACCGTCTTGCGCATAAGTTTTTTCAGAAGTTCAGATAAAGGAACAATCAGCAGACCTGCAATGAAATTTCCGATGCCGTGGACAACGTCAAACACAGCACCCGAAGCAACCCACGCAACTGCTTTTTCAAAAGTAAAGCCGAATATAATCGCTTGCGCAGGTGCATAAAGCAAACCGAAAGCAAATCCGTGCAGACTGCATACAATCGGATAAACGATGCACGCCGCCTTTTTTGAAATCCCTTGAGGTATAAGCATCGTTACACCCCACAGAACAGTCCAGATATAAAGATACGGAATCCACCACACCGTAAAACCAGCAAATAAACCGGTGAGCAAAACGTAAACGTAAATCGGTATCAATGCTTTTTTACGGTAGGTAATCGTATAGACCATTGTCAACATTCCGAGCAGGTGAATGTTAGGCAAAGCCTCCATAAGTATCTTTGAGCAGAACATAATTGTGCCGAGCATTGCGAAAATGCACATTTCCAGAATTTGCTGCAACCGTTTGTTGCGTTCTTTTTTCGGTTCTTTATTGTTTGGTGTAAATGAATTCATAATGCTCTCCGTCAGCAATTTCGGTGCTGTCCACACCGTTCATCATATATTCTCCGTTTTGACAGAATGCCCAATAGCTTTGGTCAACATCATAATCAGCAGTAATGCCGTTTACAGCCTTAACGTAAAGACCGTATTGACTTTCTTCGCCTGCGATAAGCCCGTATTCAAGAAGAGCTTCGCCAAGCGTAGCTTTATCTGTGTTGATTGTAAACGTAACAGACTGTTCTTCTGCCTTAACCTCTACTTGAACCGTGGTTTCACCGCTTCCGAACTCGGTGTCTTTAAGATAATTTGCAGCTTCCCATAAACCGGTTTTATCAACCGTGTTTCCGCAGGAAGCAAGGCAAAAAATCAATGTAAGAGATAACAATGCGCAGGTAAGTGAATTAAGAGTTTTTTTCATAGTTTTAGTCCTTTCGTGTGTTTGTTTTCACAAAAAGGATAAAATAAAAGCACCCTCCGTGGGTGCTGATGAAC
>JAGBUT010000162.1 GCA_017630695.1 Clostridia bacterium | reverse complement strand
TTTGCAGATATGGTATACTTCGGTCAGTGGTACACTCCTGCACGCGAGGCTCTCTCCGCCTTCGTTACAAAGACTCAGGAGACTGTTACCGGTGACGTTAAGCTCAAGCTTTACAAGGGTAACATCATCAACGCAGGCGTAACTTCTCCCTATACCCTTTACAGCGAAGACTTCGCAACATTCGATGCAGACGAAGTTTACGATCAGAAGGATTCCGCAGGCTTCATCAACCTCTTCGGTCTTCCCATCAAGGTTAAGGCTATTCTTGAGGCTGAAAGAAACAACTAAAACAAAAAACAGAGCCGTCACAATCTGGCGGCTCTTTTCCCGTATAATATAGGAGGGTTCATATGAAACTCTGGGCAGGTCGCTTCTCAAAGGAAGCAGACAAGAAAACAAACGATTTCAACTCCTCAATCTCAACCGATTCGAGGATGTATTATCAGGATATCGAGGGCAGCATTGCACACGCAACAATGCTTGCTGCACAAGGTATCATCTCGCAGGATGACGGTGCACTCATCTGCTCCGAACTTGCCAAAATCAGGAACGAGATTGCTTTGGGCGAGCTTCTTATTGATCCCAACGCAGAAGACATCCACACCTTTATCGAGCAGACTCTCACCGAGAGAATCGGCTCTGCAGGTAAGAGACTTCACACAGGCAGAAGCCGTAACGACCAGGTAGCTCTCGACGTCAGACTCTATCTGCGTAACGAATGCGAAGAAACTCTTGTTCTTGTCAAAAATCTCATCAAGGCTCTTGAAGAAAAGGGCGACGAATATGCAAACGCAATTATGCCCGGCTACACTCATCTTCAGAGAGCACAGCCTATCACCTTCAAGGCTCATCTGACTGCTTACACCGAGATGCTCACAAGAGACCTCGGCAGAATTGAGGATGCAAAGAAGAGAATGAATTCTTCGCCTCTGGGCAGCGGTGCACTTGCAGGCACAACCTACCCCATCGACAGAGCAATGACCGCAAAGGCTCTCGGCTTTGATTCATACACCAAGAGCACTCTCGACGGTGTTTCTGACAGAGATTTCTGCATCGAACTTGCATCTGCACTTTCAATCTGTATGGTGCATCTTTCAAGACTTTGCGAAGAAATCATCCTCTGGTGCTCATGGGAATTCAAATTCGTTGAGCTTGACGATGCTTTCTCAACGGGCTCAAGCATTATGCCCCAGAAGAAGAATCCCGATATCGCAGAGCTTGTCAGAGGTAAAAGCGGCAGAGTTTTCGGTGACCTTATGACACTCCTCACCGTTATGAAGGGTCTGCCCCTTGCATACAACAAGGATATGCAGGAAGATAAGGATGCAATTTTTGATGCGTTTGATACCGTTAAAATCTGCCTTGTCACTCTCGAGCCTATGATTGCCACAATGAAAGCAATCCCTGAAAATATGAGAAAAGCCGCAGCAGGCGGTTTCATCAACGCAACAGACTGCGCTGACTATCTCGTTTCAAAGGGTCTCCCCTTCAGAGATGCATATAAGGCAACGGGTGAGCTCGTAGCACTCTGCATCAGAGAAGGCAAAACTCTTGAAACCCTCTCTCTCGAGGAATATCAGGGCGTTTGCGACCTCTTTGACAATGGTGTTTACGAAGCAATCAAGCTTGAAAATTGCGTTTCAAGAAGAGGAATGTAATTAAAAAACAATAACGGCATACACAGCAAAGTGTATGCCGTCTTTTTTTATTCTGAAATGGGAGTAAACTCTGTGAATACAATCTTTACTGTTTCACGCTTGAAATCCATTCTGTTTTCCTTGCTGATTTCGCCAACGTTGAGACCGAAGAGATTAACTGTAATCTGGCTTCTGCGGGTAACGTTACCCTCTGCATCATATCCGATATATGAAACTCTTACCTTATCCTCGTTTTTGCCTCTTGCAAGAACTTCAAAATCAACGTAGGCATCAGCTTTTGAGGTGAAGCCGAGGTCGTCAACAACAATGTTTTTGATTGCAACGTAGGAGTTGCCTTCTGCAAAATATTCGGGATAAACAAACTTAACCGAAGCGATTTCAGTTACGAATGAGCCGTCACCGTCAGGCTTTGTGGCATATTCGTTAACTCTTGACTGATCCTGCTCAAAAGTTCCGGGTGCTGCCGCAGGCTTGGTTTCGTTGGGCACGTAGTTAACGTCGGTCTTTTCAGCCTCTGTTACGGGTGCGGTTGTTGCGTTTGAAGAAGCTTCGGGGGTTTCGTTGCCGTTACAAGCCGCAAGTGAAATCACCGATGAAACTGCGATAATGCCTGCAAGGATTGCGGAAATAATTCTTGATTTTTTCATCTGAGTTACCTCTCTTTATTTATTTTCGATATAGTCAAAAAACTCAACCTTTGCCGTGCCGTGGGGAACTGAAAACGTAAAGCTGAACGCTTCATCTTCTGCAATATTAACAATATCTCTTGTCAGGCATCCGTTGGCTTTAAGAACGTTGCCGTCTTTGTCATAAGCCTTGAATGCTATTTTCATCTGCTTATCGTTGCCCTTTGAAATCAGTTTCGCACTTACATCGGCATAAACCTGACCCTGCGGAGTTTCAACGTTCTCAAACTTAATGCTCTCAATCGTTGCGTAGGTTTTGCCGTATGTATACCAGCTGTTAAAAACGCATTCGATCTCGTGAGTTGTTGCAACGTGTTTCACGGGCTGAGTGATGCCGGGATAATCCTTGATGTTTTCTGCAACGGGTGCAGTCTGACCGAGTTCGTTTTTATAAGTATAGCTCTGTTTACCCGTTGTTATCGGCTCTTCGGGAGGCTTTGACGATGAACAAGCTCCGAAGCAAAGCAGAATCATAAGCATCACAACCGACACTTTAAAAAGCTTTGTCATATATTCAATTCCTTTCGGTTTTATTTTTCGTTCCAATTGAATTTCGTCAGCTCACCGCGAGTTTTAAGCTCGGGGAATCCCCATTGCCTGAGCACCTCGTAAACACCGATTGCAACGGTATTTGAGAGATTGAGGCTTCTTGCGGCGCTGTTATCAATCATCGGCAATCTGACGCATTTATCGGGATTTTCAAAAAGCAAATCCTCGGGCAGACCTGCCGTTTCTTTGCCGAAAACAAGATAGCTGTTATCGGGGTATTCAGCATCGGAATATATTTTCGTTGCCTTTGTGGAAAAATAAAAGAAGTGACCGTCTTTATTTTTCTCAAAAAAATCATTTAAATCCTTATAATAAGTGATATCAAGCAGATGCCAATAATCCAGACCTGCTCTTTTAAGTTTCGCATCGTCAACCCGAAATCCCATAGGTTCAACAAGATGCAGCCTTGCTCCCGTTGCGGCGCAGGTGCGGGCTACGTTACCCGTATTCTGCGGAATCTGCGGTTCAACGAGAACGATATTCAGAACTGACATTTTATAACTTCCTTAAAAACCGTTTTTGCGGTCAAAATAATAATACTTTATTTGATTGGAGGGAAAGAAATGTTTGCATCAAGCAAGAGCACGGATATCATCAAGGGTATGGGCATCGGCATCGCCGTTGGTTCGGTTGCCGCAATGGCAGGCACCGCAATGATGTCCAAAAGCGGCAAGAGAATGTGCAAAAAAACCGCCGCAAAGTGTATGAGAACAATGGAAGACGTTCTCGACGGAATATCTTCGATGACCCGATAAATCAGCTGTTAAAGCTGCTCATCGCCTTGTCTGTATCGCCGCCGACCATAAGTTCAACGGCATCGCAGGCTTTTTCACAAGCCTCGGCAAGATCCTTGAGTTCATCCTTTTTAAAGGCGGAAAGCACCCAATCTGCGAGGTCATATTCGGGGTGGGGCTTTTCGCCGACTCCGAGCTTGATTCTCGGGAATTTATCGGAGCTCATCTGCATAATGATGTTTTTCATACCGTTGTGGCCGCCGTCACTACCCTTGCGACGGATACGGAGCTTACCGCAAGGCAATGAGATATCATCGAAAACAACAATGATTTTTTCGGGCGGAATTTTATAAAACTGTGCCGCCTGACGAACAGCCTCACCGCTGAGATTCATAAAGGTCTGCGGTTTCATCAGCAGACACTTGTGACCTGCGAGGTCAACAAGCCCCGTGACGGCTTTGAACTGAATTTTATTTATGCTCACACCGTGCTTATCGGCAAGCATATCGGCAAAAATGAAACCTGCGTTGTGTCTTGTGTTTTCATATTTTTTACCGGGATTGCCGAGTGCGGCTATGATAAATTCGGGAGGTCCCGAAGGAGTTTTGCTTCTTGAAAAAAATGCCATAAATTTCTTCCTTGTAGATTATAAGATAGTAACTGTAACGGTTTTCTTTTCACCGACTTCTTCGTTGGTTGAGTCACCGTTAACCACCTTTTCTGCATAGGTGATAACAAACTTCATTGTGTCAAGAGCATCGATAACGTCAGTTTCAACCATATCTGCGTCGGTGCAAAGAACGTTCACCATAAAGGGAGGCATAAACGCCTGCTCTGAAGGGTTGCGAGCCGCAAGAGCCATTTCGCTGCCGATGGTAGCTTTTGCGTAGATATTGTTCTTGCCGTTTTTCTCGAGCGAAACGTCATAAATAACAACGTCTTTATCGCAGAGATTCTCAATTGCGAGAGTATATAAAAATCCTTTGCATTTGTCGGTATTCTTTGCAGCATTCTTTGCATCTCTTGCATTCATACCGTAGATCTCTTCAAACTGTGAAGCCTCGGTTAAAGTGATGCTGTCAACACCAACGAATGCATATCCGTGAAGATTAAATACGGCTGCTGTATCGTCATCGGTATCCCGTTCGCTGATTACAACGTTATCCTCAAGCCTGAGGTCATATGTCTTTTCTTCCGTACCGTTGTCGCAGATAACGGTCAGATTCATTGACTTGACGATTTCAATAACCTCTGCATCCGAAAGCTCAATATTAGCATTGAGAACGTGAAGTGTTATAGCATCTGCAACAGCATCGCTTTCAGCAAGTTTTGCGCTGATTCCGTTTTCGCCGCCGTTGATTGATTTTCTGATATAAACACCGTTTTTGCCGTTTGAATCGGATTCAATGCCTGTGAGAGAAAGCTCGGTGCCTGTGTAGTTAATAACCTTGATTGTTATACCGTAAACATAGTATTCCGCAAAATTCTCATAGAAATTATCTGCACCGCTTTCACCCAGACCGAAATCATCGGATATGATGTCACGGTATCTCGCAGGGTCGGATGCATATTTTTCAAGAATATTGTCATCTGTGGCGATTTCTTCAAAAATGAATCTTATGCCCTCGTTTTCTTTTGCAGGCTCTTTATTACAAGCTGAAAAAACAAATAAGGTTGTTGCCGTAATAATCATAACAAGTAAAACGGAAATAAATCTTTTCATCATTTAATCCCCCGTTGTGAAACTTTTTTGTTTCTATCATTATGACAGATTTTCATTTAAAAAACAATACTAACTATTAAATAAATTATAAATATATTATAAACAAAAAGAAAACGGGCACACCCGAGATGTGCCCGTTAAAAATTTTATTGCTTATGCCTTTTTCTTTGTTGCAGCCTTAATGCCGATAAGAACGGCAACCATAATAACTGCGCCGATGGGAAGAGCAACGATTGCAAGACCCTTTGCGGCAAGCAGACCTGAAATAACGTATGTTACGAATGAAACGCCTGCAACTGTGAGTGCATAGGGAAGCTGTGTTGAAACGTGGTTGATGTGGTTGCACTGTGCACCTGCCGAAGCCATAATTGTTGTGTCGGAGATGGGTGAGCAGTGGTCACCGCAAACAGCACCTGCCATACAAGCTGAAATCGAAACGATCATAAGGGGATTTGTTGCCTCGAAAACGCTGAGAACGATGGGGATGAGGATGCCGAAAGTACCCCATGAAGTACCTGTTGCGAATGAAAGGCCAACAGCAATAAGGAAGATGATAGCAGGAAGAAGGGCCTGGAATGCACCTGCACTGCCTTCAACAAGCTGTGAAATATAAATCTTTGCACCGAGTGAATCGGTCATTGCCTTAAGAGTCCAAGCGCAGGTAAGGATAAGGATAGCGGGAACCATTGCCTTGAAGCCGTCGGGAAGAGAATCCATGATATCCTTGAAGCTGATAACTCTTCTGATAAGGAAATAAATAACCGAGAATACGATTGCGATTGCTGAACCGATAACAAGGCCAACGGATGCATCGGAATTTGAGAAAGCGTCGATGAATGATTCACCGCTGAAGAAACCGCCTGAGTAAATCATACCGAGAACGCAAGCAGCGATAAGAACGATAACGGGAAGAAGCAGGTCGATAACCTTGCCCTTGGGGTTAGCGTCAACGTCGTCGCTGTCAACCTTGTCGCCTGCGGTGAAGAGATCGCCCTTTTCAAGGGCGTTCATTTCGTGAAGCTTCATCGGACCGTAGTCAAACTTTGCAACAGCGATAACAACCATCATAAGGATGGTGAAGATAGCGTAGAAGTTATAAGGAATAGCAGAAATGAAAAGGCTGATACCGCTTTCTGCACCTGCACCTCTTGCGAAACCTGCAACAGCAGCTGCCCAAGATGAAATGGGAGCGATAATGCAGATGGGAGCAGCAGTTGCGTCGATGAGGTATGAAAGTTTTGCTCTTGAAAGCTTCTTTTCGTCAGCAACGGGTCTCATAACTGAACCAACTGTAAGGCAGTTGAAATAGTCGTCAATGAAGATAAGGCAACCGAGAAGAATTGTTGCGAGCTGTGCGCCTACTCTTGTTTTGATGTGCTTTGATGCCCATCTGCCGAATGCAGCAGAGCCGCCTGCCTTATTCATAAGTGAAACAAGCATTCCGAGAAGAACAAGGAATACGATGATACCCATATTGTAGCTGTCTGAAAGACTTGCAACAAAGCCGTCAAACAGAACGTGGTTGATTGCTGTTTCAACGTTGCCGCCGGCATAAACAAAGCCGCCTACAACGATACCGATAATAAGCGAGGAATAAACTTCCTTTGTGATAAGAGCAAGAACGATAGCGATAATGGGGGGAACAAGTGCCCATACAGTTGCATACTTGCTGATGCTTTCGCGTACTGTTGCGATAGCCTTTGCGATGTTTTCCTTGAAGCCGGGGTCGTTTGTAAGGTTGTCCGCATATGAATCAACGTATGCCTGAGCACCCTCACCGTCAGCAAGGTCGTATTCTGCAGTTTCACCGTCAACGTCAACGGTAACAACGTTTGATTCGACTGCAGCAAGTGTTTCAACAGCAGCATCTGCGGATGCAAAAGCCATTGTGCAGAACATTGTTCCAAGAAGGGCGATTGCCATAATGAGTGCAAAAAGTCTGTTTCTGCGTGTCATATTTTTACCTCCGTAAAAAAATAATATGCTCCGATACACGATTGTGTACCGAAGCATAATCAATAATAATAACTTATCAAAGATTATGATAGCGCTCCACAACCGTGACAGTACACTGCATATTTTACAGTGTCCCGACGAATGCCGCCACGGGCAAGCAGACATTCATCTCGGCGAAAGCTCCTTTCGTTCTCTGCGATTTCCCTGCGCAAAGAATTACTTTTAACTTCCGCACCTCTATCCCTTTGATATTACCTTATATATTCTTTTTTGTCAAGAAATAATTAATTGCCTGTTAACTCGCAGATTTTTTCACTCAATGCCGCAAGTTGAGACATATCAAGCGTTTCAGCTCTTACGGACGGCTCAAAACCGCATTCGGCAATCGCTCTTGCAACAACGTCTTTTGAGATACCCATACCCGAGCTGATTGAGTTTGAAGCGGTTTTTCTACGCTGACCGAAAGCGGCGTGCACCATTTTGAAAAACATTTCTTCGTTGTTTACGGGATTTTCAGGCTCGGGCCTGATATCCATTCTGATAACCGAGCTGTCAACCTTCGGTGCAGGCATAAACGAGCCTGACGAAACGTCGAATATCTTTTTCGCATTCGCATAATAGTCAACTGCAACCGTTACCGCACCCGAAAGTCTGCTTCCGACGGGAGCGCAAAGTCTCTGCGCAGCTTCTCTCTGCACCATAACGGTGATTGCCTTGAGGGGCAGTCTGCTTTCAAGCAGTGACATAATAACGGGCGAGGTAATATAATAAGGCAGGTTTGCGCAAACGTAAACGGGCATACCCTTGAATTTCTCTTCGATAATTGCCGCAAGGTCGGTCTTGAGCACGTCCTGATTGATGATTTCGATGTTATCAAAATCCTTGAGAGTTTCATCAAGAATCGGCAAAAGCTTTGTGTCAAGCTCAATAACAACAACCTTTTTGGCTCTTTTTGCAAGTTCCGCAGTAAGAACACCGATACCTGCACCGATTTCGATAACGCCGCTGTTTTCGTCAATGCCGCTTTCTTCCGCCATTCTCGGGCAGACCGACGGATTGATTATGAAATTCTGACCGAGTGCCTTCGAAAAATGAAAC
>JAGBUT010000161.1 GCA_017630695.1 Clostridia bacterium | reverse complement strand
CGGAATCTATTTTTCATTGAGTGCCGTTCAGGCCGTTCTGCTTATCGCAGGCGGTATGCCCGTATTCGACAGCATCGTAAACACCTTCGCAACCGCAGGTACGGGCGGCTTCGGAATACTCAACAACAGCATCGAAGGTTATAACAGCCTTTATGCAGAAATGGTTATCGCTGTGTTTATGCTTCTTTTCGGCATAAACTTTAACCTCTATTACCTTTTCTTTATGCGCAGATTCAAGCAGGCTCTCAAAAGCGAAGAGCTTCGCTGGTATCTCGGAATAGTTGCAGGTTCAGTTGTTATCATTGCCATTTCTCTCATTATGAGCAGACACAACGTGGGCGAATCGTTCCGATACTCATTCTTCCAGGTTGCATCGATTATCACCACAACGGGATTCTCTTCAACCGATTTCGGCAAATGGCCGATAATCGCCCAGATTATCCTCGTATTCCTGATGTTTATCGGTGCCTGTGCAGGCTCAACGGGCGGCGGTATCAAGGTTTCAAGACTCATCATCCTCATTAAAAGCGGATTGAGAGATATCAAAAAGGCCATCAATCCCCGAAGCATCGAAACCGTTAAGGTTGATAAGCAAACGATTGAAGAGCCGGTTGTGAAAAGCGTTTCGGTATTTTTTGCAACTTATATAATCATAATCGCTTTCTCTGCTCTTCTGGTTTCTCTTGACGGAAGAGACCTGACTACAACCTTCACCTCGATAATCGCTTGTGTGAGCAATATCGGTCCGGGTCTTGGTGCTGTCGGTCCTTCAGGCAATTTCAGTGAATTCTCAATCGTGAGCAAGATTATCCTTTCTTTCGATATGCTTGCAGGCAGACTTGAGCTTATTCCGATGATGATGATTTTCACACCCTACGTGTGGTCAAGAAAATACAATTAAATCAAACGTTTAAAATAACCTGTACAGATTTTCTCTGTGCAGGTTTTTTATTGCAAAATTATACTCTTTGCGGCTGTTTTGATATTGTTTTTGTCCTCTTCGGGTGATATAATTTTTTCGGGTGATTTTATGACTAAAAAAATCAAAGACGGTGAATTCTACAAAGCGTTTATAACGATGACCCTTACTCTCGCTTTTCAGAACATCATTGTTTACGGTGTAAACCTTGCCGACTCCGTTATGATGGGCGCTTATAATGAAACCGCACTCAGCGGCGTCGGAATCTGCAACAACGTTCAGTTTCTTCTTATGATGGCTGTTACGGGCTGCTGCAACGGTATGACGGTTATCGCCTCACAATACTGGGGCAAACGTGATACTGCTTCAATCAAAAAGATTTCTGCCGTTTGCGTATGGATAAGCCTTGCGGCAACTCTTGCGATAACACTTTTCTGTGCATTCGCACCCGAAATAACCGTCCGCCTTTTCACAGACAAAGAAGCAGTTATTGTTCAGGCGGTTGAATACCTTGATATTATTAAATATACATATTTAATATATGCCCTCACAACCGTTTTACTTGCAATCCTGCGAAGCGTTGAAACGGTTAAAATCGGCTTCTACGTTTCCCTTTCTTCGTTTGCAATCAACATCGCTCTCAACTATATTCTTATCTACGGCAAACTCGGTATGCCCGAAATGGGTGTACGCGGTGCAGCGGTTGCGACTCTTGTTTCAAGAGCGATTGAACTTGCCGTTGTTACGGTTTATCTCTTTGCCGTTGACAAAAAACTGAAAATGAAACTGACCGAGCTTTTCAGAACGGAAAAGCGTATGTTTGCGGATTTCTTCAAAACGGGGTCGCCCCTTATGTTCAGCAGCCTTTCGTGGGGCATTGCAATGAGCGTTCAGGGTGCAATCATCGGCAGACTTATTGAAAGCGCAATTGCCGAAAACAGCATTGCAACAACGATATTCCAGATTTCGTCCGTTATCGCTTATGCATCGGGAAGCGTTGCCTGCGTGCTTATCGGCAAAACCGTTGGTGAAAACGGCTCTCTCGAACTTATAAAAAGCAGAAGCAAAAATCTTCAGCTCATTTTCGTCGGTCTCGGAATACTTTCAAGCATTATTCTTCTCGCCTGCAAAAGCCTTATTATCGATTTCTACAATGCATCGCCCGAAACCTACGACCTCGCAAACCAGTTCATCTGGGTGCTTTCGGTTACGATTATCGGCACGGCATATGAAGCCCCTGCCCTTTGCGGAATCGTTTCAGGTGGCGGAGATACCTCTTTCGTTCTCAAAAACGATTTCATTTTTATGTGGCTGATTGTTTTACCGCTTTCTGCATTGAGCGCATTCGTTTTCAAGTTCCCCGTTGTTGTAACCTTCGCTTGTCTGAAAGCGGATCAGGTGCTCAAATGCATCGTTGCCTACGTCAAGGTCAACAGATACAACTGGATTAAAAAGGTAACAAGATAAAAAGAAACTCCCGTATGGCACGAAGTCATACGGGAGATTTTTTATTTAACTGTGGGTTTTGTTACCTTCGGAGGAGGGCTGAGCTTTGCTCTTTTGCTGTTGGGGTTTCTTTCAATCAGCGGTACTGCGCCTTCGTTAACCGTTGCCGCAGTGATGCAAACTCTCTCAACCGTCGGGTCTGAAGGCACGTCATACATGGCAGGAAGAAGAACTCTTTCGATAATTGAGCGCAAACCTCTTGCACCCGTTTTCTTTTCAAGAGTTTTCTCTGCAATCGCATCGAGAGCACCCTCATCAAACTCAAGCTCAACTTCATCAAGAGCGAAGAGCTCTTTATACTGCTTAACGATTGCGTTCTTGGGTGTTGTGAGAATCTTGATAAGAGAATCTTTGTCAAGCTCTTCAAGAGTTGTGATAACGGGCATTCTGCCGACAAGCTCGGGAATGATGCCGAATTTCACAAGGTCCTGATGAATTGTCTGCGAAATCAGATTTTCTTTTGCAATCTCTGATTTGCTTCTTACGGGAGCTTCAAAGCCGAGCGTTGAACCGCCCGTTCTCTTTTCAATAATCTTCTCGATGCCGTCAAACGCACCGCCGCAGATGAAGAGAATATTTGAGGTGTCAATCTGAATGAACTCCTGCTGGGGATG
>JAGBUT010000160.1 GCA_017630695.1 Clostridia bacterium | reverse complement strand
TTTCTTCCGCCATTCTCGGGCAAACGGAGGGATTGACTATGAAATTCTGACCGAGCGCCTTTGAAAAATGAAATCCGTGTCTTCCGAGAATTTCTTTTATTGCTCCTATATCAGTTAAATTATACATTACAGTAACCTCGTATCATTGATAATAAGCTCGAAATCGCATTTGAGATATTCTGCAGACTTCTTGCAAAGCACCATTCTTTCAAGAAAAATTTCAAAATATTCCATAACGGGACAAATAAGGGTATCGATTCTGATTGTCAGCATTATCATTCGCTTTTCGCTGTCGATATCAAGCTTTGAGCTGAAAACCGCATAGTTGACTCTGTCGTGAATATCGTTATAGACCGTATCCCTGCTTCTTACTCTTGAAGTTCTTACGTCGCTCTTATCCGCAAGAATCAAAGCTGCGGCAATCGGAGTAACGGGGGCGGCGGTTTTGTCATCGTGATGACCGATTGCGGTTGTTACGGCAATAACGTCATCATAATCAAATCCCCTTGCACGGAGCAATTCAAACGCAAGAAACGCACCGCTTTGAGCGTGGTCCGTGCGGTTGACGGTGTTGCCTATATCGTGAAGCAAACCTGCGATTTTGGCAAGCTCGCAAGTGTGTTCATCATAACCGAGGCTTCCAAGCACTTTGCAGGCGTCTTCGCCCGTTTTAATAGCGTGAGCCATACCGTGCTCCGTAAAACCAATCGCATCAAGAACTTTGTCTGCTGACTTTACGTAAGCAAGAATTTCGGCATCGTTACGCAAATTCTCAAAGCTGACCAAAAAATACACATCCTTTATATGAAATATTGTCTGCATTTCCGTTGATTTTTCTTTAAAATATATTTATAATTAGGATTGTATAATTATAAATCGGAGGTTGAAATATGTCAATTCTCGTCACAGGCGGTGCAGGCTTCATCGGCTCACACACCGTTGTTGAACTCATCAATGCAGGTTATGAACCTATTATACTCGATAATCTCTGCAACAGCAAGAGTGAAAGTGTAAATCGTATCAAAGAAATTACGGGCAAGGACGTCAGATTCTACGAATGCGATATCCGTGACCGCGAAGGTCTCGATAAGATTTTTGCAGAAAACAGCATCGAAGCCGTTATCCATTTCGCAGGTCTCAAAGCAGTCGGCGAAAGCTGCGAAAAGCCCCTTGAATATTATGATAACAACATCGGCGGCACGGTTATTCTTTGCGAAGCAATGAAGGCTGCAGGCTGCAAGAAGATTGTTTTCAGCTCATCCGCAACCGTTTACGGCAGCGAAAACCCCTCACCTCTCAGAGAGGATATGCCCGAGGGCAAAACTACAAATCCCTACGGCACAACAAAGCTTTATATCGAGAGAATCCTCAAGGACCTCTATGCTTCGGATAACGAGTGGAGCGTCTGCCTTCTCCGCTATTTCAATCCCATCGGTGCACACAAAAGCGGAAGAATCGGTGAGGACCCCAACGGCATCCCCAACAACCTTGTTCCTTATATCGCTCAGGTTGCAATCGGCAGAAGAGAATTCCTCAGCGTTTTCGGTGCAGACTACGACACGCCCGACGGAACAGGTGTGCGTGACTATATCCACGTTGTTGACCTTGCACTCGGTCACATCAAGGCAGTCGAAAAGGTTCTTGCGGAAAAGAGCTGCTCAACATATAACCTCGGCACCGGCACGGGCTACAGCGTTCTCGACGTTGTAAAGGCATTCGAAAAGGCAAGTGGCAAAACCGTTGCTTATAAGCTTGTTGATCGCCGCCCCGGTGACATCGCAACCTGCTTCTCCGACCCCTCAAAGGCAAAGGCCGAACTCGGCTGGGAAGCAACAAGAGGTATTGACGAAATGTGCGAGGATTCCTGGCGCTGGCAGTCAATGAACCCCAACGGTTTCTGATATGAAGAATTACATATGGGATTTTGACGGTATGCTGTTTGACAGCTATCCGCATATAACGTCAGCATTTATCAAAGCACTCTCCGCATTCGGCAAGGATGCCGATTACGACGAGGCAAAGGCACATCTCGAGATAACCTTTGCTCACGCATACGAACACTATGACGTAAGCGAAGAAGAAAAGGCAGAGTTCCGCAAACACGAGCATAATTACGACCTTCGTCCGATTGCCGTTCCGTTTGAGAACACCTATTCAACTCTTGAAACGCTTTTTAACAACGGTAAAAAGCATTTTCTTTATACTCACCGAGGCTTTGAAACCTCACAGCACTATCTCGAAAAATACGGTATGAAGAAATTTTTCACTGCATTTGTTGATTCGTCAAATAATTTTCCGTTAAAACCTGCACCCGATGCGGTCAATTTTATCTGCGATACCTATGGTCTTGACAGAAACGAAACCGTTATGATAGGCGACAGAGAAATCGACGTGCTTTCGGGCATCAACGCAGGATGTTACGGTTGTCTTTTCACAAAAAATGAAAAACCTGAAACCGTCGCACAGTTCGTTGTGCACGATATTTCGGAAATATTGAATATAGAATAATAACGGAGGCTAACTATGAGAGCAGTCATCACAGTTATCGGTAAAGATATGGTCGGTATTCTTGCAAAGGTTTCCGCAGAATGCTCAAATCACAACATCAACGTTCTTGAAGTAACACAGTCCATCCTTCAGGATATGTTTGCAATGATTATGATGGTAGATATCACAAAGTCCGATATCCCCTTCACCGAATTTGCAGAGATGCTTCAGAATGCAGGCAACGAAATGGGTCTTTCCATCCACGCTATGCACGAAGATATCTTCAACGCAATGCACACAATCTGAGAAAGGTAGACCGTAATGCTTAACGCAAGAGATATTCTTGAAACAATAACCATGATTCAGGATGAACACCTGGACGTGCGAACAATAACGATGGGCATCTCTCTGCTCGATTGCTGTCACAGCGATATTGACGTTATGTGCGGCAAGGTTTATGACAAAATCACACGCTATGCAAAGAATCTTGTCAAAACAGGCGAGCAGATTGAAAAGGAATTCGGTATTCCCATCATCAACAAACGAATTTCAGTTACTCCTGCGGCAATGATTCTCGCATCCTGCGAAGATAAAGATGCCGTCAAACTTGCAAAAACGCTTGAAAAAGCGGCAGTTGCCTGCGGAGTCAACTTCCTTGGCGGATTTTCAGCACTTGTTCAGAAGGGATTCGGCCCCGGTGACAGAGAGCTTATCGAGGCTATCCCCGAAGCGCTCAGCGTAACCGACCACATCTGCTCATCCGTCAACATCGGCTCAACAAAATCAGGCATCAATATGGATGCCGTTGCTCTTATGGGCAAGGTTGTCAGAAAGAGTGCAGAGCTTACCGCAGACAGAGATTGCATCGGCCCTGCAAAGCTTGTTGTTTTCTGCAACGCTCCCGAGGATAACCCCTTTATGGCAGGTGCTTTTCACGGCGCAGGCGAACCCGATTGCGTTATCAACGTTGGTGTTTCGGGTCCCGGTGTTGTAAGAGCAGCCCTTGCAAAGGCGGGCGATTGCGACCTTACAGCCGTTGCCGACCTTATCAAGAAAACCGCATTCAAAATCACAAGAATGGGTCAGCTCGTTGCAAGTGAAGCTTCACGCAGACTCGGTGTGCCCTTCGGCATCGTTGACCTTTCACTCGCTCCCACACCTGCAATCGGTGACTCGGTTGCTCATATTCTTGAGGAAATGGGTCTTGAGTGCTGCGGTTGCCACGGCACAACAGCGGCTCTTGCTCTTCTCAATGACGCAGTTAAAAAGGGTGGCGTTATGGCTTCATCACACGTCGGCGGTCTTTCCGGTGCATTCATCCCCGTTACAGAGGATGCAGGTATGATTGATGCCGCAAGATGCGGTTGCCTTACCCTCAATAAGCTTGAAGCTATGACAGCCGTTTGCTCCGTAGGTCTTGATATGATTAACATCCCCGGCGATACACCTGCAGAGGTTATCTCCGCAATCATCGCTGACGAAGCCGCAATCGGTATGGTTAACTCCAAAACCACCGCAGTCAGAGTTATCCCTGCAATCGGCAAGCAGGTTGGCGAAGAATTAAGCTTCGGCGGACTTCTCGGAAGCGGCCCCGTTATGCCCCTTTCAACATATTCGCC
>JAGBUT010000159.1 GCA_017630695.1 Clostridia bacterium | reverse complement strand
TATATTCCTATGGGTGAGCTTGTTGATTTCGAAGCTGAAAGAGCAAGACTTCTCAAGGAACTTGCAGCAGTTCAGAAGGATCTTGATTTTGTTAACGGTAAGCTTTCAAACGAAAACTTTGTCGCAAAAGCACCTGCAAACGTTGTTGCAGCACAGCGTGAACAGAAAGCAAGATACGAAGAAAAAATTGCAATGCTTAACGAGAGTATTGCTAAATTAGGCTAATTATTATGACCCCGAAGCGTAACAGCTTTGGGGTCGGTTTTCAGGTGATATTATGAATTGTAATGAAGCAATCGAATATATCCATTCTCTTGAAAAATTCGGTATCAAGCCCGGTATTGAAAGAATAAAAGCACTTCTTGATATTCTCGGCAATCCGCAGGATAAACTGAAGGTTATTCACGTTGCAGGCACAAACGGTAAAGGCTCAACCTCAACGATGATTTCAAATATTCTCATCAAAAACGGATTCAATACGGGGCTTTACATTTCACCCTACGTTACCGATTTCAGAGAAAGAATTCAGTTTAACGGCAATATGATTGAGCATTCCGAACTTGCCGAATGCGTTGAGAAAGTAAAAAATGCAGTTGAAATTCTCCTTGAAAAAGGGGAGCAGACAACTGAATTTGAAGCCTTGACGGCAACAGCTTTTGTATATTACGCAAAGAAAAAATGTGATTTCGTTGTGCTTGAGGTTGGTCTTGGCGGCAGATTTGATGCTACAAACGTTATCAAAGCTCCTTTTGTGAGCGTTATTGCAAGTGTTTCGCTTGATCATACAAACATTCTCGGTGATACCGTTGAAAAGATAGCTGCTGAAAAGTGCGGAATCATCAAATTCGGCGGTGAAACCGTAACTTATCCTTTGCAGAACGGAGAAGCACTTGGTGTTATCAAAGACACATGCGAAAAGAGAATGAATTCTCTTCGTATTCCTGACGTTTCAAAGCTTATAACAGGCGAACAAAGCATTGAGGGTACCCGTGTTTGCTATGACGGTATCGATTATCTTCTGCCCCTTGCAGGCGAGCATATGGTTTATAATTCAATAACTGCAATTGAAGCGATACGATCACTTTCGAGATTCGGTATAGTAATTCCCGAGTCTGTTATTTCTTCGGGTATTGAATCATCGGTTATGCCGGCCAGAATGGAACTTATCAAGAAAAAGCCTGTTGTGATTCTTGACGGTGGTCATAATGAAGGCTGTGCAAACGCACTTGCTGATTATATCAGAAAACATCTTTCGGGCAAGAGAATCATTATGGTTTCTTCTATGATGGCTGATAAGGATTATTCATCCTATCTTCGACTTGTTGCACCGTTTGCTGACGTTTTTATTGCAACCAAGGCGGATGTGCCCCGTGCTCTTTCAAGCGATGAGCTTTCTGCAGCTGCATCTGAATATTGCAGAGTTACTCACAGTGTGCCTGAACCTTTGAAAGCGATCACAGCCGCCGCAAATATCACTGAATCTGATGAAGCTCTTATTGTCTGCGGATCGTTTTATCTTGCAGGCGAAGTCAGAGAAAATCTGCTTAATTTCTGATTGCACTACAATTCAACAAATTTTTTATAATCAATCCTTTATCCTTTTGGGTAAAGGATTTTTTGTTTTCAAGGAGGTCAAAATGGCAATAAAAATCATATCATCATCAGCAAGGATATCAATTTATCTGAACGGAGAGATTGACCATCATAATGCGGCTGTAATCCGTTATGAAGCTGATGAAGCGATTCAGGCTTCAATGCCCAAAACCGTCAGAATTGATTTTTCGAACGTATCCTTTATGGATAGTTCAGGTATCGGATTTGTGATGGGCAGATTCAGGCTTGTCAACGGTTACGGAGGTAAGGTTGAGGTTGTCGGTTTATCTGAAAGATTATATTCAATGATGAAACTTGCAGGTCTTGAAAAGCTTGTGAAACTTGAGAAAAAGCAAGAGAAAGGAAAGTAAAATGAAACCCTTGAATGAAATGAGATTAAAAATTGAAAGCAGGTCTGTCAACGAAGCGTTCGGAAGATCCGTTGTTGCGGCTTTTGCGGCACAGCTTGACCCGAACGTTGAAGAAATTTCAGATATCAGAACTGCCGTCAGCGAAGCTGTAACAAACTGTATTGTTCACGCTTATGCAAATTCCGTCGGACCGATTTACATATGGTCAGGTATCTACGAAAACGGAATTATAAAAATCAAAATCAGAGATTCGGGTTGCGGAATTGAAGACGTAAGAAAAGCAATGGAGCCGTTATATACAACTCTCGGCGGCGAAAGAGCAGGCCTTGGTTTTGCTGTTATGGAAAGCTTTTGCGATAAAGTAAGAGTGCGTTCGAAAAAAGGTATCGGTACTGTTGTAACTCTTGAAAAGAGAATAAAAGGCAGGGACTCTGATGCTTAAAGAATCATCATCTCTTGATGAAATTGTCAGCAGTAATCTTGGTCTTGTTTATTCGTGTGCCAACAAATTCAAAGGCAGAGGAATTGAATTTGATGATTTATATCAGGCAGGCTGTCTCGGACTAGTGAAAGCCGCAAAAAATTTCGATGATTCTCTCGGATTCGCTTTTTCAACATATGCGGTTCCCGTTATTCTCGGTGAAATAAAACGGCTCTTCCGTGACGGCGGTTCAATAAAAATCGGCAGGGCATTAAAAGAAAAATCCCGTATTGCAATGCTTAAAAAAGAAGAAATAACAGTGTCGCTCGGCAGAGAGCCCACAATCGGTGAGCTTTCGCAAGAGCTTGGCACAGACCCCACGGAAACCGCAATGCTTCTTAACGCTTCATCTCCGGTTGTTTCTTTAACAGGCGGAGAAGAAGGGGAGTATCAGTTTGATTTGCCCGTTGAATCGCACGAATCAAAGGTCTCGGATTCAATAGCTTTAAAGCAGGTCTTATCGTCTTTGAATGAAAAAGACAGAATGTTGATTCACCTTCGGTTTTATAGAGGAATGACTCAATCTGCAACCGCAAATGTTCTCGGTATGACTCAGGTGCAGGTGTCGAGAAAAGAAAAGACGATTCTTGAATCAATACGCAATAAATTAAATATATAGCATTGACAAATGACCTTTGTCGGGTATAAAATCAAAAGTGTATTTTATCCTGAACGGAGGTCTGTTTTTATGATTAAATCAATCCCTGACGGCATTTACCCCACAATGATAACACCCTTCACCGCAGATAATAAAGTTGATTATAACGGTGTTGAGAAAATTCTCAATTGGTATTCCGAAAACGGATGCGACGGTGTTTTTGCAATTTGTTAGTCAAGTGAAATTTTCTTCCTTTCATTTGAAGAGAGACTTGAGCTTCTTCAGTTCATTATGAAGCATCTTCCCAAAGGTATGACCGTTGTTGCATCAGGTCATACTGCAGATGATATTGACCGTCAGATTTATGAAGCAAACGCTTTCATTAATGAAGGCATTGATGCATATGTTTTCATTGCAAACCGTTTTGCAAAGCAGGATGAAGATGATTCTGTTTTTCTTAAAAATTATGAAAAGGTTGTTTCTTCAATTCCTGAAATCGGTCTGGGTATTTATGAATGC
>JAGBUT010000158.1 GCA_017630695.1 Clostridia bacterium | reverse complement strand
CGGTGACGGTCCGATAGCAACGGCATACGACCCCGAAAGCGGCAGATTCCTCGAAGTATTCACAGACCTTTGCGGTGTTCAGCTTTACACGGGCAATTTCCTCGACGGCACAAAAATCGGCAAAAACGGTAATCCTCTTATCAAGAATGCAGGGTTCTGCCTTGAAACACAGTATTACCCCAACACACCCAATATGTCCGAATTCCCTCAGTGCACCTTTGATGCAGGTGAAAAATTCAAATCCTGCACCGTTTTCAGATTCTCTGTAAAGTAATTTTTGTTGTATGATAACAGTTTGTTCATTTTTTGCGGCAAGATGTTACAAATTATTATCTGCGAATTCACAGATTTTTTAAAAATTTACTTATAATTAGAATTGTAGACTGCATTCAGTATCAGTTGTATATAAGTATAAATTTTCCAAGGAGGGGAAATTATGGCATCAGAAAGAATTCTCGTTGTTGATGATGACAGCAATATCTGCGAACTTCTTCGTCTTTATCTTGAAAAAGACGGTTACGAGGTAGCAATCGCAAATAACGGCGGCGAGGCTGTTAAAATGTTCCAGGAGCTTTCACCCGACCTTATGCTTCTTGATATTATGCTTCCCGTGCTTGACGGTTGGCAGGTTTGCCGTGAGGTCAGAAAATTCTCGGACAAGCCCATTATTATGCTCACCGCAAAAGGCGAAACCTTCGATAAGGTGCTCGGCTTTGAACTCGGTGCAGACGACTACGTTGTAAAACCCTTTGACGCAAAAGAAGTAATAGCAAGAGTCAAGGCTGTTCTTCGCAGAAGCGGTTCAACCGAAAAGACAAACGTCAAGGAAGTGCGCTTCGACAAGCTCGTTATCAACCTCACAAACTATGAGCTTCGTGTTGACGGCAAGAAGGTTGACACTCCGCCCAAAGAACTCGAGCTCATCTATCACCTTGCAAGTAATCCCAACAGAGTTTTCACAAGAGACCAGCTTCTTGACGAAGTATGGGGTTTCGATTACTACGGCGACTCAAGAACAGTTGACGTTCACGTTAAGCGTCTTCGTGAAAAGCTTGAAGGTGTTTCCGATAAATGGGAACTCAAAACAGTCTGGAGCGTCGGCTATAAATTCGGCACTCTTGATTGATAATTCCTGCGGAGGGATTCTCTTTGAAAGGTAACAAAAAAATAAAAGCAGGTCTTTTTCGAAAGTACCTGCTTGTTACAATTTCAATTATCCTTGCCAGCTTCGTCTTTTTAGGCGGAGCTCTCTTGCTTTTGGTCTCAAAGCTCTGGATGGAAGAAAAAATGGAGCTGTTAAGCGAAAACGCTGTCAACGTTGCTCAAAGCACAAGCAACACCCTGCAAAACGATTTTTCCGACGGCGTTAACCTTGTTTCCGTCAAGCTTATCTGCAACACTCTTATGCAGACCTCGAGCGCAATCGATGCAGATATATTCATCGTTAACCACGAAGGATACGTGGTATTCTGCAAGGATAACCTTCAATCCAATCTTTCGCTTTATACGGGAAACTGTATGGTGCACAGCAACCATAAAATCTCTCCCGAAACCCTCAAAACTGCACTCGACAGTGTTATGGGTTATATGGGCGACCTTGACGGTGCTCTTGAAGGAGTCAACTTTATTGTCAGCGCTCCCGTTAAGGCAGGCAACAAAACTGTCGGTGTTGTTTACGCAACACAACCCGTGCTTGACGGTCTTGCTCCCTACGTTTCAGGCATCTTCAGAATGTTCTTCTGGGCAGCTCTTCTTGCTCTTATTCTTGCATTCCTGATAGTTTACCTCGTTTCTTATAAAATGACAAAGCCGCTTCGTGAAATGTCACAAGCAGCCAAGCAATATGCCCTCGGTGATTTCTCGAAACGAATCCCCGTTTCCAAATCGTTATTTATGGACAGCGATGAAATCGAAGAACTTGTCATTGCTTTCAATTCCATGGCGCAGGCTCTTGCAACACTTGAAATGAGCCGCAGAAGTTTCGTTTCAAACGTTTCCCACGAATTAAAAACCCCGATGACAACAATCGGCGGATTTATCGACGGCATTCTTGACGGCACAATCGACCCATCAAAGCAAAAACAGTATCTGCGCGTAGTTTCAGATGAAATCAAGCGTCTTTCCAGGCTTGTTACGGGTATGCTCAATATGAGCAAACTTGAAGCGGGCGAGCTTGATATAAACCCCGTTTCGTTTGATATATCGGAAATGCTTTTCAAAACTCTTCTCGGTTTTGAGCAGATTATCGATAAGAAAAATATTGAAATCAAGGGTCTTGATTCAATCGGCAACAACCCCGTTACCGCCGATAAAGATATGATAAATCAGGTTGTCTATAATCTGATTGACAACGCAGTCAAATTCACTCCCGAAGGTGGCTATATCGAGGTAAGCTCCAAAGCCGATGCAGAAAAAATCATTGTCAAAATCCGAAACAGCGGTAAGGGAATACCTGCCGAAGAAATTGACAAAATATTTGAGAGATTCTATAAGATTGATAAGTCAAGAAGCTTTGACGTCAAGGGTGCAGGTATGGGTCTTTACCTTTGCAAAACAATCATTGAGCTTCACGGCGGTCAGATAATTGCCCGAAGTAATCAAGGCGAGTTTGCCGAATTCATCTTCCAGCTCCCTTTATGATTTCAAAAAATTTAAACCCTTATTCAAATTTGTTTAATAAATAGAATTTATAATTCTATCAGATACTATAAACGGAGGATATCCTCATGAACGAAGAAAACAGAAATCTTTTTGAAAACGAAGAAACTCCCGTTGCAAACGACAACCCGACACCCGTCGAAAACCCCGAAAATGAAACCCTTCAGGAAAACGACGTTCCCGAGGTTTCCTATCCCGAGGATACACCTTCTGCAGAGCAGGAAGAGGTTCCCACCGTTGAGGCAGAACCTGTTCAGCCGAACAACAATCAGGGTAAGATTCCGACTTACGGAGTGCCTCATCCCACGTATAATCCCGGTCAGTCTGCCTATAACACAAACCGCACCCCTTACTCAAACACTCCTTATACACAAGGAACTTACAGACCCGCACCTGCACAGGTTGTTGCTCCTCCTGAAAAGAAAAAGAGCTTTCGCGGTCTCAAGATTTTCGCTGCAATCGTAAGCGTTCTTCTTGTTTTTTCCATTCTTTTCAGCGGTGCACTTGTTCTTAAATATATTAACGGTCCTTCTGTTAACAATAATCCGTCCGAAACCGTTCAGCCTTCAACCACTGAATCTAATCCGGACAGCCCTGATCTTAACATCGCATCAACACCTGCAGCCGTTGACGGTGCGCTCACAACTGCGGATATCGCAGAAAAGGTCAAACCCAGCATCGTCGGTATCGTTTGTTATACAAACAGCTCCGGTTCATCAGCAGGCGAAGGTACGGGCGTTATTATGGGTGAAAACGATGCTCACACCGAAACCTACATCGTAACCTGCGCTCACGTTATCAGCGACCCCGGTATCAAGGTTAAGGTGCAGACAGAGGACGGCACAACCTATGACGCAACCATCGTTGGTTTCGACTCAAGAACTGACCTCGGCGTTGTAAAAATCAAAGCAACGGGCTTGCCTGCAGCAGAATTCGGAAATTCTGATAATCTCCGTGTCGGTGACAGCGTTTTCGCAATCGGCAACCCCGGTGGTGTAGAATTTTTCGGATCATTCACCGGCGGTTACGTTTCTGCTATCAACAGACCCGTAAGCAGTGAAATCGGCTACACAATGAAATGCATCCAGCACGATGCGGCTATCAATCCCGGCAATTCAGGCGGCGCTCTTGTTAACGTTTACGGTCAGGTTATCGGCATCAACTCACAGAAAATTGCCGCAACCGAATTCGAAGGTATGGGATTCGCTATCCCCATAACAAGCGCAAAGCCCATCATTGATAACCTTACTAAAGTGGGTTACGTGCCCAACAGACCTAAGCTCGGCATAACCTACTACCCCGTAAGTTCAAGCACACAGTACAGCATGATTGCACAGATTCAGGGTCTGCCTGCAGGTGCACTTATCATTGATGAAATTGATGATGAAAGCTCACTCGCAAACACTGAAGCTAGACGTTACGATATGATTATCGCTGTCGACGGCAAGAAGCTTACGACCGCTGACGTTCTTCTTGAACGCATTGACCAAGGTAAGGTCGGTGACACAATGACTCTCACGCTCTGCAGAGTCAACAGTAACTACACGGTCACAAAATTCGACATTACAATCACCCTTGTTGAAGATAAAAATGATTCAAACGCACCAACAGAACCCGATTACGTTGACCCGTTTGAATATGATTCCTTCGGATATTGATAACAAAACTTTAATTTAAACAAAAAGCGACTTGCAAAGGCGAAACGCCGATGCAAGTCGCTTATTTTTTTATTTTTTATTCAGCAAGAAACCTGTTGATTTCATCCTGAATTTCTTTTATGAGGCTGTTTGTTGCCTGCTGCTTTGTTCCGTAAAGAGTGCAGCCTGCCGCACCCATATGTCCGCCGCCGCCGAGCCTGCCGCAAATTGCAGAAGCATCAATGTCACCGTGCGTTCTGACGGATGCCTTGAAACTGCCGTCTTTAAGCTCTCTCATTGTAACACCGACAAGCACACCCTCAATCTGTCTGGGAAGGTTTGCAAGGCGATCAACTTCGCTCTCATCCGATCCGCTTTTGCGATACATATCCTGCATAACGGTGATGAAAGCGCAACGATCATTGCAATAAAAACGCATTCCTTCAATTGCAAGTTTTTCAAGAGCCGCATAGGTTTTGGTTTTTGTTTCAAAGAAAACCTGAATTATATTATAGGTATCCGCACCCATAGCGGCGAGTTTTGCTGCAATTTCAAAAGTTCTTATCTTTGTGTTGGAGAATCTGAAGCAACCCGTATCCGTTGCAACACCCGTGAAAAGGCAGGATGCAATCTGCGGATTGATTTCAGTTTCAAGTTCACAAAGCAGAAGATACATCATCTCTGCGGTTGATGCCGATTCACCCTCAAGCCATGTTCGGTCTGCGTAAATCACGTTTGAGCCGTGATGGTCGATGCACAGATCGATTTTTGAACCGTAGATACCCTCAAATTCTTTGCCGAGAAGCTTCGGATCAGCAACGTCAACAGCAACAATGAATTCCGGCTCAAATTCTTCGTTTTCCATTCCGTTAAACATAAAATCAAAGCATTCGGGAATTCTGTCACCGCATTTAGCGGCAACCCTCTTGCCCAGCTGTTTAAGAGCATAAGCAAGAGCCGTTGCACTGCCGAGCGTATCACCATCGGGGTGACTGTTGCTGAGCAAAAGAATTTTATTTTTTTCTTTGAGAAGTTTTGCGGTTTCTTTCATATCAATAAACATCGCAGTTCTCCTTACTCAACATCGGTTATAACGATGTTGCCGAGCGTTCTTGCAATATCCATACCCTTTTCGATTGAATCATCTGCAATGAATTTAAGCTCGGGAGTTTTGCGCAGGTGAAGGCGTTTACCCACCTCGCGGCGGATAAAGCCTGTTGCGCAGGTCAGACCCTTGACGGCAAGCTTTGCGGTTTCAATGCCGTCAATCGCACTCACGTATACCTTTGCAAATGAAGCATCGGAGCTGATTTCAACGTTAACAACCGTAAGCATAACGTCTCTTACTCTGGGGTCTTTGAGCTCGCGGATAATTGCCGCGATTTCTCTTTTTATATCTTCGGATACTCTGTCAATTCTGTACCCTGCCATATTAAATCATCCTTTTCGTATAAGGTGAACGGGATTAATCCCTGTATTCCTCTGTGATGAATGCCTCGAAGATATCTCCTTCCTTGATATCGTTGAACTTATTCAGACCGATACCGCAGTCATAACCTGAAGCAACTTCCTTAACGTCATCCTTGAAACGGCGAAGTGAAGCCATTTCGTCTTCGGCAACAACAATACCGTCTCTGACAACGCGGATTTTTGCACCTCTTGTGATTTTGCCGTTGATAACGTGGCAACCTGCGATGTTACCGACGGAAGAAATCTTAACAACCTGACGAACTTCTGCCTTACCGATATCAACGTCTCTGAACTTGGGAGCGAGCATACCCTTGATAGCAGCTTCAACTTCCTCGATGCAGTCGTAGATAACTCTGTAGCATCTGATTTCAACACCGTCACGCTCTGCGTTATCTGAAGCAACGTTATCGGGTCTTACGTTGAAGCCGACGATAATTGCGTTGGATGCACTTGCAAGCATAACGTCGCTTTCGCTGACAGCACCTACGCCCGAGTGGATAACCTTAACACGGACTTCTTCGTTTGAAAGCTTAACAAGGCTCTGCTTAACAGCTTCTGCTGAACCCTGAACGTCAGCCTTAACGATAACGTTAAGATCCTTCATTTCGCCTTCCTTGAGTGAATCAAAGAGGTTATCAAGAGTAACCTTCTGCATTGACTTGAACTGTTCTTCCTTAGCTTCGCTCTTTCTCTGCTCAACAAGTTCACGTGCAAGACGCTCGTCACTTACTGCGTCAAAGATATCGCCTGCCTGCGGAACTTCAGCAAGACCTGTGATTTCAACAGG
>JAGBUT010000157.1 GCA_017630695.1 Clostridia bacterium | reverse complement strand
CATAACAAGAATTTCCGCTTCACGCTCACAACAAACGGCGTACTTATCGACGATGACGTTATCGAATTCGCCAACAAAGAAATGAGCAACGTTGTTCTCAGCCTTGACGGCAGAAAAGAAATCCACGACCGCTACCGTGTTGACTATGCAGGTAACGGAAGCTGGGACAAAATTGTTCCCAAATTCCAGAAACTTGTTGAGGCAAGAGGCGGCAAGAATTACTATATGCGAGGCACTTTCACCCACGCAAACCCCGATTTCCTCAACGATATCAAGCAGATGCTCGACCTCGGCTTCACAGAGCTGAGCATGGAGCCCGTTGTCTGCGCATCGGGTGACCCCTCGGAGCTTACTGCAGAGGATTTGCCGATTGTTACCGAGCAATACGAAAAACTTGCCGAGCTTATGCTCGAGCGTGATAAGGAAGGCAAGCCCTTCACTTTCTATCATTATATGATTGACCTTACGGGCGGTCCCTGCATCTACAAACGCATTTCGGGATGCGGCTCGGGTACGGAATATATGGCTGTTACCCCTTGGGGCGACCTTTATCCCTGCCATCAGTTTGTCGGCGACGAAAAATTCCGTCTCGGCAGCATCTATGAGGGTGTTACAAACACCGCAATTCAGCAGGAATTCTCCGATTGCAACGTTTATGCCAGAGAAGAATGCCGCAACTGCTGGGCAAGACTCTATTGCTCGGGCGGATGCGCCGCAAACGCATATCACGCAACGGGCAAAATCACAGGTATTTATGAATACGGCTGTGAGCTTTTCAAAAAGAGAATGGAATGCGCAATTATGGTTGCCGTTGCAAGAATGCTCGGTGACAATTAAAAACGGAGTGATTTGATGAATACTCCCATTTTCGATTTTGTTAAAAACTACGCTTCGCAAAGCAAAACCCGTCTGCATATGCCCGGTCACAAGGGCAAAGGCGGTCTCGGAATCGAGCAATTCGATATCACCGAAATCGGCGGTGCAGACAGTCTTTACGAAGCAAGCGGAATCATTGCGGAAAGCGAAAAGAACGCAAGTGAAATTTTCGGCTGCCCGACCTTTTATTCAACCGAAGGCTCGTCGCAATGCATCAGAGCGATGCTTTATCTCGCCTGCATAAACGCAAATAATAAAAGCCGCAAACCTCTGATTCTCGCAGGCAGAAACGCACATAAAACCTTCGTTACGGCGGCGGCCGTACTTGACTGCGAGGTTGAATGGCTTCTGCCCGAGGATGACGAAAGTTATCTTTCCTGCACTGTGCATCCGAAAAAGCTTTATGATATTCTCAACACATCGGAGCAGCTGCCCGATGCGGTTTATATCACAAGCCCGGATTATCTCGGCAACGTTTCGGATATCAAGGGCATCGCTGACGTATGCCGTGAATTCAGCGTACCTCTTCTTGTCGATAACGCCCACGGAGCATATCTGAAATTCTGCGATTCTTCGATGCATCCCATCGACCTCGGTGCGGATATCTGCTGCGATTCGGCACATAAAACTCTCCCCGTTTTAACGGGTGGAGCATATCTGCATATTTCACCCGAAACCGCTTATCCCTATGAGGAACAAGCAAAAACGGCACTTGCAATGTTCGGCTCAACGAGTCCGTCATATCTGATTCTTCAGTCGCTCGACCTTGCAAACAGAGAACTTGTATCCTGCGGTGAAAGAATTGAAGAAATATCCAAAATCGTTACAACCGCCAAAAATCTGCTTTCGGAATCAGGCTTTGACCTTTGCGGCAACGAGAAGCTGAAAATCACCGTGCGCCCAAAATCATCAGGCTTGACGGGATATGAAATTGCCGATTTCTGCGAAGAAAACGGTTTCATCTGCGAATATGCCGATGCCGACCACGTTGTTTTTATGTTTTCAGCAAACAGCAATCCCGATGACCCGGTTAATGCGGCAAAACTGATTTTATCAGCAGAAAGAAAAGAAGCGATAAAGTCCTCTGCTCCTGATTTTCATCTGCCTGAAAAGGCAATAACAATCCGAGATGCCGCTTTTTCAACGCAGGAAACAATCCCCATTGAAGAGAGCGAAGGCAGAATTCTTGCCGTGCCTACCGTCGGATGTCCCCCTGCAGTTCCGATTGCGGTCTGCGGAGAAAAAATCGACAAGCAGACGATTGAAAGATTTTTATACTACGGCATAACGGAATGCACCGTTGTAAAATAAAAAAACAAAACCGACTCCGAAAAAATCAGAGTCGGTTATTTTTATATATTCAGGAACGTTCTGAAAGCTGAAATATATTTTGCGGCAGCTTCCTTTGTTGAGCTTTCTGCAAAAATTCGGAGAAGCGGTTCTGTGCCCGAGAATCGGCAGATAACGAAGCTGTCATCTGCAAAATAAACCTTGCATCCGTCCTCGTAATTTACCCTTACAACCTCAACGTCAAAGTCGGGGAGCTTCTTCTCAACCATAATGATATTTTCAATTTCGCTCTTTGCTTCGGGGGCAAAATGGAGGTTATCCTCAACCATAACGAATTTGCCGAACTGCGCTTCAAGCTCGTCCATAATCTGCGAGGGTGACTTACCCGTAACGCTGACCATCTCGGCAAAAAGCGATGCGGCATAAACGGAATCCTTGCCGTTGATATGACCTCTTACCGTCAGACCACCTGATGATTCGCCGCCAAGAACTGCGTCAACCTCATCGATTTTTGATGAAATATGCTTGAATCCTACGGGCACCTCATAGCATTTTTCACCGAAACTCTCTGCAATTCTGTCGAGCATATGCGTTGTTGCAAAATTGCGGACAACGGGGCCTGTCCAACCCTTGTATTTGACAAGGTAATGATAAAGCATACAGAGGATTTCGTTTGCATTTATGTATCTGCCGTTGCTGTCAATAATTCCGAGGCGGTCACCGTCACCGTCCATAGCGATGCCGAGGTCGTAACCGTCTTTTGTAACAAGATCGCTCAACGCGCTGAGGGTCTGCTCTGTGGGGGCGGGCATCTGACCGCCGAAATACGCGTCCTTATTGAGGTTTATCGTATCAATTGTGCAACGTGAGGTGTGGAAAATAACCTGAAGAGGATAAGTGCCCGATCCGTGCATTGTATCGAAAAGCACACGCAGACCTCTTTCACGAAGTGCTTTAACGTCAAGAAGGTCAAGAATATCGTCAATGAAATCGTTGAAAAGATTTCTCTGATAAACGATTTTACCATCTTCAACAGCCTTACCGAAATCACAGAATTCAATTTCACCGACTGCTTCAATAAGTGCTTCAAGGCGGCAGGTTGTTTCAATTGAAGCATCTCTGCCCTCTTCAACGATGAGCTTGATTCCGTTATAGCTTGCAGGGTTGTGGCTCGCAGTTATTTCAATACCGAAATAAAGCTCCTTGCTCTTAACGGTGTGCATAACAAGAGGTGTGGGTGCGGAACGGTTAAGGAACCATACCGTCATACCGCCTTCAGCAAGAACCTCTGCAACCCATTTTGCGGCAACGTCGGAAAGGAATCGTCTGTCATATCCGATGATAACGGGTTTATCCGTTTTGTTTTCTTCTTTTGCAAGAGCAAGAATACCTGCCGCAACCTTGCGGATATTTGTGCAGATGAAATCGTCACCGATAACGGCTCGCCATCCGCCCGTACCGAATTTTATCATAAATAATCCCCCCGGATTTTTATTATAGATTAATTTCGCATGATATTTTATCATATAAAAATATATTTGTAAACCGCAATTCCCCTAAATATTACAATTACTTCTTGAAATATTTTCTTTTTCGTTTTAAAATATATTTATATATGTGCGAAAGGAGAAAATAAAATGAACACTCTTTCAACGAGAAATCTTTCCGCAGGCACAAAAGCACTTATGCTTTTTGCTTTTTCAATTATGACAGGCTTTATGTGGCGAGTACGCGGTGACCACGGCTGGGGCTCAATGTGGGGTATGTTTGCCGTTGGTGTTGCGATGATGCTTTTCATTTTCGCCTTCTTCGGCAACAAGAAAAAGATGACGTATGAAGCCATTCCGATTGCCGTTTTCCTGCTCGGTATCACAAACGGCGGCTGGGGTACGCTCAACAGCCAGATGGGCGGCTATCTCGGAAGCACCGCCGCATTTACGGGCGAAGAGGTTGCAAGAACAATTGAAATCAGCCCTTTCAGCGGTCTGGGAATTATGCTTCTCCTCGGTTTCGGCTGGATGCCTCTTTTCGCTCTCTTCCTCGGCTCACTCTTTTCAAAAAGAGAATATAAACTCAAAAACTATATAATGCTCATCGCAGTTTATTACGTTGTTATGCTTGCGATGCAGGCATCTCTTTCGCATTACGTGCTTCCCCTCATCAACCCCGAAGCAGTTGAAGGCTTCAAGCTCGGTCTTGCCGACAGAGGCATAGATATGTCACCCATCAAGGCATATATCACAAACTTCGGCTCCGCTGCCTGGGCAAAGAAAGTTCCCTTCGGCAGAAACTATTTCACAAGCATTGAGGTTATCTCAAGCGCAATCGCTTCCCTCGTTTCATCGCTTGCCGCACTTGTTGTCCTCAAGGATAAAATCACCGCATTCCTCTCAACGGGAATCAATTTCGTTTGTGCAATCGCAATCACCGCTGCAGACGTTTTCCTTATTCTCGATTCCGACAGAGGTTTCTTCGCATCCGTCAACGCGCCTGCATTCATCGTTAACTGCGGCTGGTCTCTCTGGGAATTCTTCACGGGCTTCCTGCTCGGTTTCGGAATTATGCTTCTGCTCATCTGTCTGCCCAAGAGCATCGCAGGCAGCGAAGGCAGATTTGAATACGAACCCGTTATCGAAAACGATAAGCTCCGTGCCGCATTCCACGCGTTATTCACCTTTGTTTTCGTTTTCGTGCTGACTCTTGCAAGACCTCTGGGCGGCAGAATTTCAGAGTGGATTGCCATCCGCGGCTGGTCTGACGAAGAGGACCTCATCCAGATTATTATTTCAGTTGTAGTTTGCGTAATCGCATTCATTCCGAGCGTTATCGTCGCAAAGAAAAACTGTGTTTCAAAGGGTCTGCCCATTCCCGTAACCAAGAGATGCGAGGATTTCTGCACCCTTGCCGCACCGCTTTATTTCGTTACAACGGGCATCATCTATTTCGGTGCAAGCTTCAATAAGAGAACTGATATCCTTCTCCTTTTCAGAGGCATAAAAAATCCTTCAATGCTTCTTGAAACATTGAAGGAAGGCGGCTGCATCATCACTATTCTGATGATAATCGCATTTATTCTGTTCTTCGGTTTCTGGTCTGCCGCAACAATTTCCGCGCGCAAAACAGAAAAAATCAGCGAAAAATAAAATCTCTCACCTCGGCAACGGTATGTGCAACAAAGGTTGCTTTCGCTTCACGCAATTCAGCCTCACTGCCGTAGCCGAAGGTTACACCTACGCTGTCAACCCCTGCACCGTTTGCACCGTTGATATCGAAATGGCGGTCACCGACCATAAGCATTTTTGATTTTTCAATCTGCAGAGCATCAGCCGCCTCGTTGATGAGACGCACCTTGCTCGGGTCAGCCTTATCATCGGCAGGTGCAGATATATAATCAATCAAATCACCGATAACGAGATATGCGACAATGCGTATGAGGAATCTCTGTGGTTTTGCGGATGCAATCGCAACGCTGATTCCGTTATCTTTAAGCTCTTTTATCAGCTCGAGAATGCCGTCGTAAATTTTGAATTTCAGAATCCCGCTTTCGGAATATGCTTCACGGTATTTCATAACGGCGAAATCAGCCTTTTCGGCATCGATTCCAAGCTCCCGTCTGAAGGATTCAAAAACTGGCGGTCCGACAAATCTTCTCAAAGTATCGCCGTCAAGCAGCTCAAAGCCGAGAGCTTTCACCGCAGACTGAATGGATTCAAACATACCCTCGCCCGTATCGGCAAACGTGCCGTCAAAATCAAAAAGCACGGCATCATAATTACATTTCATCATTTTCGCCTCTGTCACCCCTCATTATATTGAATGATTTATTATTACTCTTATTATTGCTATATTATTATTGATATCTTCGGGTTTTCCGACTTCGCGAGTTCGGATTTT
>JAGBUT010000013.1 GCA_017630695.1 Clostridia bacterium | reverse complement strand
GATGAAATTGAAGAAGGCAAACGGATTATCAGCGAGCTTCTTGCAATAACGGCAGGGGATGAGAGAGTTTCCGTTTCCGCTTCGAAGCTGAAAATCGGTCTCAAATGCGGCGGCTCAGACGGTTTCTCCGGCATAACTGCAAACGCGGTTGTGGGAAAAGTTACGGATGAAATCTGCGCAATGGGCGGCTCTGCGGTGCTTACCGAGGTGCCCGAAATGTTTGGCGCAGAAACCGTTCTTTTCAAAAGATGTATAAACAAAGAGGTGTTTGATAAGGGCGTTTCGCTTATCAATAACTTCAAACGGTATTTTAAAAATCACGGTCAACCCGTATCTGAAAATCCTTCTCCGGGCAACAAGGAGGGCGGAATCACAACCCTTGAAGAGAAGTCTCTCGGCTGTGTGCAGAAGGGTGGAAGTGCGCCCGTCGTGGACGTGCTTGATTACGGTGAAACCGTTGTAAATCAAGGCTTGAGCCTTCTTAATGGCCCCGGAAACGATATTGTTTCCGTAACGAATCTTGCGGCAGCAGGCTGCCATCTCGTGCTCTTCACAACGGGCAGAGGTACACCTCTCGGAGGTGCTGTGCCGACGGTCAAAATTGCATCCAACGATGCGATTGCAAACAGAAAAAATCATTGGATTGATTTCTCGGCATTCGGATTTGATAAAGATGCAAAAGCAGGCGAATTGCTTGATTTGATAAAAGAAATTGCTGACGGCAAACTGACCAAAAACGAAATTCTCGGCAATCGTGAAATTGCGATATTCAAGGACGGAGTAACGTTATGATAATTGATGCACACGCACATTTATGGAAAAAGCAAAACGGCATTGTAAACGGCAAACCCGTTTACGATATCGGCGGCGGTAAAAGTGATTTTGGCGGAGAAATCCGTCAGATGATGCCCGCTTATATGACTGACGGTGAAAATAATATCGAACGATTCCTTGCAAATATGGATTATGCAGGTGTTTCGGGTGCGGTTATCACGCAGGAATATATTGATGGCAATCAGGATGAATATCTTCTTGAAGCAAAGACAAAATCAGGCGGCAGAATCAAAATCTGCGCTCTCTATGAAGAAAAGGAAATGGGCGATATTTCGGCATTTGACGGCATCAAAATCTGCGCAGGCAGACTTGCCGATAAGAATCTTCTCAACCACCTTGAGCCTTTCAAAATTGCCGATGCAAACGGCAAATTTATCTCAATTGACCTTGCCGACGGTGACGAACAAACTGAAATGATGCATAAGATTGCGCAGATGTTTCCCGATCTGAAAATCGCAATCGGTCATTTCGGTATGGTTACCCGTGACGGTTGGCTAGAGCAGATAAAACTTGCAAAAAACAAAAATGTTTTTATTGAAAGCGGCGGTATTACGTGGCTTTTCAATTCCGAATTCTATCCGTATCCTTCAGCGGTTGAAGCAATAAAAAAATCGGCGGAGCTTGTAGGCTACGATAAGCTGATGTGGGGTAGCGATTATCCGAGAACGATGACCGCAATCACCTACAAGATGAGCTTTGATTTCGTTGAAAAAGCAACGGAAATTTCAGAAGAAAATAAGAAGCTTTTCCTTGGCGAAAACGCTGTGAAATTCTATGGCTTCGGCAATCTTTCAATTCCCGAAAAGGTAAAGAATATTGTTGAGGATTGATGTGTTTTGCATTTTTCTCAAAAAGAATCTTTGACAAACGGATATATAAACCGTTCAATAATTCACCATCATTTGGTTACTTTATTAATTGACAATTTTTACGGTTCGATATATAATTGGATTGTAGATAAACATTTGCATGACTGACGGATTTTGCGGATTACCGCAAGGGAGTGTGAATGTTAACAGCCGACCGTCTGGGCAAATCAGTTTATTGAGTCTGATTTGCCCTTTTTTGTTTTTTAGGGCTTTCAGAAGAAAAGGAGAAATTATGAAACACGAGAATTGGAACGGATTTATTGAAGGCGTATGGCAGGATGAAATCAACGTGCGCGATTTCATACAGTCAAACTATAAAGAATATCCCGGTGACGCATCCTTCCTTGCAGGGGCAACTCCCAGAACAAAGGCTCTTATGGAAAAAGTTCAGGGTCTTTTTGCTCTTGAAAGAGAAAGAGGCGGTGTGCTTGATATCGATACGAATACCGTATCCTCACTCACAAGCTACGCACCCGGATATATTGACAAAGAAAACGAAATTATCGTAGGTATGCAGACCGACAGCCCTCTCAAAAGAGGTGTAAACCCCTTTGGCGGTATCAGAATGGCTCGTCAGGCTTGCGAAGCTTACGGCTATAAGCTCAGCGATAAGGTTGAGCAGGAATTCCTTTACAGAACAACCCATAACGCAGGTGTTTTCAGAGCGTATACTGATGAAATGCGTCTTGCACGCAAATGCCACGTTATCACAGGTCTGCCCGATGCTTACGGCAGAGGCAGAATCATCGGTGACTACCGCAGAGTTGCTCTTTATGGTGTTGACAGACTTATTGCCGAAAAGAAAAAGGATAAGGCAAAACTTGCTGACGGTGCGTTCAAAACAGAAACAATCCGCCTTGATGAGGAACTCTTTCAGCAGATTGCTTTCCTCGGCTTTATGAAAGAAATGGCTGCAATGTACGGCTATGATATCAGTCAGCCTGCCGCAAACGCAAAGGAAGCAATTCAGTGGACTTATTTTGCTTATCTTGCTTCAATCAAGGAGCAGAACGGTGCCGCAATGTCACTCGGCAGAGTAGCCTCCTTCTTCGATATTTATATCGAGCGTGATATGGCAAACGGTGTTCTCACAGAAGAGGACGCACAGGAGCTTATGGATGATTTCGTCATCAAGCTCAGAATCGCAAGACATCTTCGCACACCCGAATATAACGAACTTTTCGGCGGTGACCCGATGTGGATTACCGAAGCTGTCGGCGGTATGGGTGAGGATGGCAGAACTCTTGTTACAAAGAGCAGCTTCCGTATTCTCAACACTCTCTACACCCTCGGTTCATCACCCGAACCCAATCTGACCGTTCTCTGGTCAACGGCACTTCCTGCAAACTTCAAGAAGTTCTGCGCAAAGGTTTCCGCAGATACTGATTCAATTCAGTATGAAAACGATGACCTTATGCGTCCCATTTATGGTGATGACTATGCAATTGCCTGCTGCGTTTCAGCCATGAAAATCGGTAAGCAGATGCAGTTCTTCGGTGCAAGATGTAACCTTGCAAAGCTTCTTCTTATTGCTATCAACGGCGGTTATGATTCAACAAGCGGCATTCATATCGGTCCCCAGATGAACGTTATGGATAACGATAAGCTTGATTATGATTCGGTTATGCGCCGCTTTATGATTTATATTTCATGGCTCAGCCATCTTTACGTCAACACAATGAACGTCATCCACTATATGCACGATAAGTATGCATATGAAAAAACTCAGATGGCGCTTCACGATACCGACGTTCATCGTTTTATGGCTTTCGGTATTGCAGGCCTTTCTGTTGTTGCAGACTCATTGAGCGCAATCAAATTTGCCAACGTGCGTCCGATAAAGGATGAAAACGGCTTTGTTGTTGATTTCGAAACTGTCGGTGAATTCCCGAAATTCGGCAATGATGATGACAGAGTTGACCTTATCGCAAAAGAAATGACTCACGCTGTTATCACCGAGCTTCGCAAGAACGAAACCTATCGCTACGCAGAGCATACTCTTTCAGCTCTTACAATCACCTCAAACGTTATGTACGGTAAAAATACCGGTGCAACACCTGACGGCAGAAAGTCAGGCGAACCCTTTGCTCCCGGTGCAAACCCGATGCATAACAGAGAAGAAAACGGTGCTCTTGCATCCCTTAACTCAATCACAAAGCTCAGCTATGAAGATTGCCGTGACGGTATTTCAAACACCTTCTCAATCACTCCCGATGCTCTCGGCAAAACGGATGATGAAAGAATTGATAACCTTGTAGGTATTCTTGACGGCTATTTTGCAAAAATGGCTCATCATATCAACGTTAACGTTCTTAACCGCGAAACCCTTCTTAAGGCTTATGAAAAGCCCGAGGATTATCCCAACCTCACAATCCGTGTTTCAGGTTATGCAGTTAACTTCAACACGCTCTCAAGAGAGCAGCAGCGTGAGGTTATCAGCAGAACGTTCCACGAATGCATATGAGCGTAAAAGGCAGAGTACATTCGTTTCAGAGTC
>JAGBUT010000156.1 GCA_017630695.1 Clostridia bacterium | reverse complement strand
CGGTAACAGTATAGATAATCATCGGTCCGATGAGAAGCGGAATTGCGCCGCCGAGACCTGCACCGACAGAACGGAATGTTGAAAGAAGAGTTCTTCCTTCGGGATCATCTGTGATAACTGATGCAAGTGAACCATAAGGGATATTAATTGCCGTATACATCATACCGAACCCAATGTATGTTGCATACATAAGGAACGTTACGAGTGATTCATTATTTGTGAATTCTCTGAAGTTAACGAAGCAAAGAACAGCAAAAACACTTACGGGAATCGCAATCCATTTAAGGTAAGGTCTGAACTTACCTTCCTTTGAGGGCTTTCTTTTTGCAACAATGCTGCCCCACATGGGATCGTTAACTGCATCCCAAAGACGGGAAATAAGCAAAAGTGTTGAGATTTTGCTTTCCGCTACTTTAAGAACGTCGGTGTAAAACACCTTAAGATATGATGACACATATGTAAGGATAAAAAGATTACCTGCATCACCAAAAGCATAGCCAAGACCCTCTTTGAATCCTATTCTGTTAGGGTGCTGATTTTCTGAAATATTTGATTTTTTATTTTTTCCCATCGCACTACCTCCTATTCCCTAATAAAATACCATTATTATATAAAAAAAGCAAGTGTTATTTTCAAAAAAGAACACACTCCTTATTCGGGAGTGTGTTCAAAAATTCAGCTGAATTTTCTTACAAGATTATCAACCATCGTATAGATAAATCCGACAACCTCAATTATTTTATAAGTCATCTTTCTGAAGAACTTATCAATGCTCTTATCATTATGTTCTTCAGTCTTTTCAATTATTATGCTGTCAAGCAACTCGTGGTTATCACCTCTTCGGGTTTCAAGAATAAGCTCATTACCCTTAAACTCGAGAGTGGTATATGTTGTAACCTCGTCCTCAACAAGCTTGTAAGCAAGATGTTCAGCATCAAAATCATCATCATAAACGTCACTTACAACATTTGAATTGAGATATACAATACCTTCAGGATTTACAAATCTGCCGCCTGTGGGAGCTTCCGCCTTGATTTTGCCGCTATGCATAAAATGTGAACGACCCTGAGAATGTGTATGTCCCGTAACAACAAGATCAATGTCATAAATCTGGAAAATGGGTGCAAAGATATTTGTAAGCAGAACTTCGGTTTCAGTATCTCCGATTGCATCGCCTGCACCGTGAATACCGTGATGAATAAGACCAATGCGCCATTTAGCATCTTTATTCTGTTCAACAGCCTCTTTTGCAAACTTCATATGGTCAGGTGCATTACCGGATGTTGAGTCAAAGCAAAGATAAAGAACGTCACCGTATCTGAACCAAAAATCACGGTCAAGACCTGTAAAGAATCTTCCGTAATCCTCGTTGGGCATATTGGTGAAATAATTATAAGTCATACCTTTCTTATCGTGATTACCGATTGCAAGAGCAACGGGTAATGAGCGAAGCGATTCAGGCATAAGTAAGGTCTGCCATTCAGCATCAGTACTACCGGTTGAAGTGTTATCACCGGGAGAAATAAGATAGCTTATATCAGGGTTTTCAGCAAGAACTCCTGCAAGGAAATTATTCCAATATAAACCTACTCTTGACTGCTCCGAACTGTCACCGTTTTCACGGATTTCAGTAATCTGAATATCGCCAACAACCATAACCTTATGGTCACCAAACGATTTAGTTTCATACTTATAAGCTTTACTCCATCCTTTATCTGTATACCACTGATAATAATAAACCGATTTTTCAACCAAACCGTCAATAACAACTCGGCAAACGACCTGATTCGGATTCTCTGCAGGAGACTTGACTCCTTCGAATAACTTTGAGTTATTCATTTCTTGATTATCAGCAACTCTGACCTGCGCAACAGCCTTATCAGCGTCTGAATGCCAGCAAAGGCTGACTTGAGTTTCATCTGCACCGACGTTGAGTGTAGGCAATGTGTTATCATTAACGAGTGAGGAGTAAACCTTTTCCCATTCCTCGGATGAAAGATTGGTCGGCTCAAAAGCCGCATTTGAATATAATGTTGAATTGAAAATCATAATAAAACCTATAAATACTGAAAATAATTTTTTCATTTAAAACACACTTTTCTAATTTGTTTATTCGACAGGAACTTCAGGTGAAGGAGCCGTCTGTGCAGGAGACTGGAGAATCTGAATAAGCGTAATAATCTTTGAGTAAATAAGTTTAATGAACGAAGGCATAGTTGAATCGATAAGGGTATGGAGAATACCTGCAAGACCCTCACAGTTTTCATAAGGAGGATGAGCATAACCGACCATAACGGCTCTTGATCCGTTAACGGGTCTTGTTTTTTCTGTTACATATTCTGAGCCTTCATAATTAAGATTAGAAGTGTTACCCCCGATACACTTAATCTTGGGGTTGCTCTTCGTGCCGAAGAATCCGCTTTCAGTGATAATCTCAACGTGATGGACGTCATCCGTACCGTCGAGAGCAGTGTTCATAAATACGATATCACCTTTTTGAGGAACATAATCGCTCGTTGCAGGATAATAATATCCTCTCTTGATGTACCACTGTCTCATACCGTCAACAGTAGATCTTTTGGGAACTGCCGAACCCGTTGCTCCAGCCTGAGCACCGCACCATGAAACGAAAATTGTGCACCAGTATGCATCAGTAGGATAGCCGTAATACCATTCTGTAAAAATATTGGCATTGCTTTCATACATGCCAATCTGTGCTCTTGCAATTTCAACAATTTTATCAGGAATTGACGATTCAACAACCTCTGTTTTTCCGTCAGAAGGCGTTTCTTCAGGAGCGGCAAAAGAAGGAGCTGCAGTGCAAAAAGTTGTTACAAGAGCAAGAACAAGAGAAATAAGTCTTAAAAAGATATTTCTTTTTTTCATAACCGTGACCTCTTTCTGAAATTTATAATTATATATAATATCACTATATTATGAAATCTTCAATAGATATTACGAAAATAAACATAAAATTAAGCCTGCAAATTAACTCTGCAGGCTTAATAAATTATTTAGCAACGGGAACGTTGATTTCCAGGTCTGTCAATGCATATGAGCAGCAAGGATGAATGCATCCGAACTTATAGTCAGCAAGTCTGCGATACTCAAGATGTTTGGGAACATAAACTTTACCTGAAATAAGATGTGAATGGCAGAAACCGCATTCGCCGCTTCTGCATCTGGCAGGAACGGCAATCTTATTCTTTTCAAGAATCTGCATAACAGAATCAGATGAAGAACCTTCAACGTTATAAACCATATCCTGAATTGTTACCTTAATTTTTACAACTTCAGGTACGTTTGAAGGATAATCAGACTGAGTGGCAGGATTGTGGAATTCACCGAACATTTCGTGACGGATATATTTCTTTTCAAGATTGAGCTTTTCAAGTTCTTTATCAAGAAAATCATACATCTGCTGAGGGCCACAAATGAATACGGAATAAGCTTCATTTTCGGGAGCATATTTCTTAATCAGATCAGCAGTGATAAATCCCTTTTCGCAATCCTTGGGTACTTTTTTTTCATCACTGAGAACGTGAACAACCTTGATTTTCTCATTTTCGGATGCAAGCTTTTCAAGTTCGTCAGCAAAAAGAATTGCATCTTTAGTACGGCTACCGTAAAGAAGAGTCATTTCGAAATCTTCGTCACCGTCATTTATAGCATTTGCCATTGAAACAAAAGGAGTGATACCACTGCCGCCTGCAAGGCAGATAACTTTTTTTGCATCACGAAGAGGCTGGTATTCAAAATTACCTGCAGGAGCAGAAACTTCAACCTTTGAACCGACTTCCCATGTATCAAAGATGTAACGGGACATAAGACCGCCTTCAACAAGCTTGATTGTTAAAACATACTTGTTATTGAGAGAATCCTTCGGTGATGATGAAATTGAATATGCTCTTGTAACGGGCATACCTTCGATTGTTTCGAATACTGTAAGATATTTACCTGCGCCGAAATATGCGAGAGAAGTTGTTCCTCTTTCTTCATCAGGAACAAGAACGTAGCTCTTGCAATCCCCCGCTCTTTCAATGATTGATTCGATTTTAAGATACTGGCTTTTAGGATGAAGTGCACGAGCAATCACTGAAGCTTGATCAGAAATTTCGGGAAATTCAGCTTTTGCAGCCTCAAATCTTGATTGACGATCAGAGAGCATAGGGATAAACTTTGTTGCTTTGAGTTTTTTGATATTTTTAGCCATTTTATTTGCCCTCCTTCATTGCTTTAATTACGATACCTGCGGCTTTTTCACCGGTATAATATGCACAACCGTAGCCGTCGCCACGTTCCTGGGTTGCACCACAGAAGAAGAAGTTATCAAACGGCTGATCAGCCATATACTGAATTGTTCTGGGAAGCATACTATCCCATTTTTCAAGCATATAACCATAGGGTGTTCCTTGAGGTGTATTAAGATATCTTGAGAATGTAGGCGGAAGAGCAATTTCAATTTCTTCAATATAAGGTGTGATTGAAATATTGAGTGCTTTTTCGCAAGTTTCAATCATATCTTTTGCAACTTTGGTTTTGAACTTTTTATAATCTTCGGGTTTTACGTCCTTCATAACGTCACCGAAAGTCATTGTTGTAAGGAAAAGCTGGCTTGTGCCTTCGGGAGTACAATCAGGAATAATTTCGTTAAGGCAGTTGATAATGCAGTATCCGCTGAAATAATTCTGTGCTGCATCATATTGTTTATCTGAATCTGAATCAGGAGCAATAAATACGGAATAATCGGTAATACCGAGTTCTTCCTTCGTCTTATTCATACCAAGATAAACGGTTGTAAGTGCACAAGCAGTCTTTCTGGCATTGAGCATCTTGAGCTGCTTCTCGGGAATATCCTTTTCATCAAACAAATCTTTGAAAACTGCATAAGGATAGGAGTTACAGATGAAATATTTACCGTAAACTTCCTTTTGACCATTGATAACAACGCCTGCAGGTTTACCGTTTTCGGTTATAATCTTTGTTACCTCAGAGTTATACCAGATATCACCGCCAGCATCACGAATAAGTTTATCGAGAGCAAGGCTCATCTCATGGCTGCGATATTTAGGAATACCTGTACCATTCTTAACGTAGCTATGAAGTACGCACATATAATAGAGAAAGTCAAACTGTGATGCAGGTGAGCCCATGTAGCACCAATATGTGTTGAAAATATCCTGTGCCTTTTTGGGCATTCCGAGAGTATCAAGAGCCTCTGTCATCGTATGAGAAACCATTCTCATAATATCGGGTAAATCTTTAAGACTGCCGGGGATTTTTGAAGGATCATCAAGGCATTTAAATGCTTCAAACATTCTTGTAGAAAGGTCAAATGCAGTAAGACAGCTCTCATATGAACCGGGCACGATATCATCAAGCTTTCTTGCAAAGCTTTCAAATCCAACGGGCATACGTGCATCAACACTTACAAGAACTCCGTTTTCATTAACAAAAGCATCAGGATCTCCAGGCTTTGCAGGAACAACAAGTCTGAAAGTTGAATCGTGAGTGCACCATTCAACGTCACCGCCGAGGCGATCAAACATTTCTTCAATCT
>JAGBUT010000012.1 GCA_017630695.1 Clostridia bacterium | reverse complement strand
GCTCAAAATCCTGAGAATTGACTGCGGATTCAAGCTCCTCGCTGAGTGATTTAAGCTTACCCTCAAGAGCTTTAAGGTCGGGCGGTGCGGTGAAGGCACGAAGCCTCACTCTCGATGCCGCCTCGTCAACAAGGTCAATCGCTTTATCAGGCAAGTATCTGTCACCGATATATCTCGACGACATTTTAACAGCCGAGAGAATTGCCTCGTCTGTAATCCTCACTTTGTGATGTGCTTCGTATTTATCCCGAAGTCCTTTGAGGATTTCAATCGCCTCATCCTCGGTAGGCTCACCGACGGTAACGGGCTGAAATCTTCTTTCAAGTGCCGCATCCTTTTCAATGTGTTTGCGGTATTCCTCGAGCGTTGTTGCGCCGATAACCTGAATCTCACCTCTCGCAAGAGAAGGTTTGAGAATATTAGCTGCATCAACTGCACCTTCCGCAGAGCCTGCGCCGATAAGCGTATGCACTTCATCGATAAAGAGAATTATATCCCCTGCTTTATTGACCTCGGTGATAATATTGCGGATTCTCTCTTCGAAATCACCTCGGTATTTCGTGCCTGCGACCATACCCGTAAGGTCAAGGGTAACAATTCTTTTGTTACGCAGAAGCTCGGGCACTTCACCCGTTGCTATTTTAAGGGCAAGCCCCTCCGCAACAGCCGTTTTGCCGACACCGGGTTCACCGATGAGGCAAGGATTATTTTTTGTTCTTCTGCTTAAAATCTGAATAACTCTTTCAATCTCATTCTGTCTGCCGATAACGGGGTCAATTCTGCCCTGATTCGCCATCAGAGTGAGATCTCTGCCATATTGTTCAAGGGTAGGCGCTTCGGATTTATCTTTCTCCTTCACCTTTCCCTTCGCACCCGAAGAGGTGCTCCCGAGTGCATTTGTCAGGTCTCCGAGCAAATCCTGCGGCTGAATTCCCATCTGCGAGAGAATTTCAGTTGCCGCACCCGTACCTTCTCTGATGATACCCATAAGAATATGCTCGGTGCCGATATATGAATGACCCATCCCCCTGCCCTGCAGGATGGCTGTGTCGATAATATTTTTTGCTCTGGGCGTAAAATCGTTGGGCGAAAGAACCGTCGGAGTTCCGATACCGATACCGCTTCGGATGATTGTTTCAACCTCTCCGTAGGTCACCTTTCTTGCAGTAAGTGCGGTGTGAGCCATACCTCCGCTTTCAGACAGCAGACCGAGCAGGATATGCTCACTGCCAACATATGTGTGCCCTAAATTTTCCGCCGCAGAAATTGCGTTGTTGAGTGCCGAATTGGCTTTTTGCGTAAAGCCTGTGAATCTGTACATTTAAATCCCCCCGAATTTAAATTATATCAGTCCGCAAGTGCCTCTCGCACGGCATCTGCTCTTATTTTATCTCTTGCAGGAGCAGTATCTGCATTTTCGTTTGCCGCGCTGACAGTTGCAGGCTGCATATTGACTATAAGTTCGTTAATTTTTTCAATGCTGACGTCAAGAATTCCTCTTGCCGCACCGAGACGAACAAGTGAAACAAGCTCCATAAATTCTTCGGTGCTGAGCAGACGAGCGTGTTTGAGGATGCCATATGCTCTGAAAATCTTATCCTCGTCAGCAGGATTTTTAATCATCTTTGCCGCCGCAGCTCTTTCCTGACCTACAAGCTGAAGCACGATGGATTTGAGGTTTGCAATTGCAGTTTCCTCAGTTATGCCGAGAGTAATCTGATTGCTTATCTGATAAATATCGCCGATTGCTCTTGAGCCTTCGCCGTAAGCTCCCCTGATTGTCAGACCGAGCTTCGAAACCGTACTTGCAAGGCGGCTTATCTGACCGCATCTTGTAAGTGCAGGCATATGAAGCATAACCGATGCTCTCATTGCCGTGCCGAGGTTTGTGGGACAAGCGGTAAGATAACCGATTCTGTCATCAAAAGCATAGTTGAGCTTTGAATCGATCAGACTGTCGAGCTTGTCGGCAATATCAAAGGCTTCTTCAAGAGCAAGCCCTGCCTTCATAACCTGAAGTCTGATATGATCCTCTTCACAAAGCATAATGCTCACGCTCTCATCACCCGAAAGCATAAGTGCACTGCCGTCTTTTTTGGCGGCAAATTCAGGGCTGATGAGATGTCGTTCTGCAAGAGAAACAGCCTGCCTGCGTGTAAGGTCTTTCATCTCGATATAGCTGAAATCGTTGCTGTCATTCTCAAAAAGAGACGTTTTGATGAGAGTATTCACTCTGTTCTTTCCTTCAACGTCAAGCTTTGACGGGAACGGAAATTCGTCAAGGTTTCTCGCAAGGCGGATGCGTGTGCTTAAAACAACGTCGCCCTGATCGCCTTTTTCAATATACCATTTACTCATCAGTTTTCGCCTCCTTCTTCAAGAGCTTTGATTTCATCTCTGATTTTTGCCGCCTGCTCAAACTCCTGCTTTGCAACGGCTTCGTTCATCTGAGTTTTAAGTTTTTCGATTTTCTCTTCCTTGGTTTCAATCTTAACCTCTGCAGGTGCGCTCTGGCTCGTTTTACCGCTGTGCTTGATTTTGCCGTGAATCCTCTGAATTGAGGGCAAAAGTTTATCGTAAAAAGTTCTGTAGCACTCTGCACAACCGACCTTGCCATCCTTGACTATATCGCTGAATGCAGTGCCGCATTTAGGACATCTCGGTGAAGATGACGAGGGAAGCGAGGGCATCATATCGCCCAGAAGGCTTCCGAAAAGACCAGAAAGATTCAGGCCAAAGCCCGAAAACATATCGGAATATCCAAGGTGTGCGGCACATTCCGAGCAAAGATGGCTCTCTGCCATATCGCCGTTAATTATCTGCTTGAGATGAGTTGTCGCTTCATTCTTTCCGCAATTCTGACATAACATAATCTATCATCCTTTCTCCGTTTATCCTTCAATCGCAAGAAGCATCTGCTTGAAAACCGATGCTCTGACTCTGCCTCTGACGGGAGGCGGAAGCATACGCAATGCATTATCCCCCGTTGCGGCAGCAATCAGCCTTGCCGAATTTTTATCAATTACCCCTGCGTTGAGCAGATTCATAACGTGTGCCCTGCAGACCGAGAAATCAACGTCGTCACCAACGTGATTCACCGTGTGCATTATTGCCGATGGCTTATCAAAGCTGACTCTCGTTATCTTGATATATCCGCCGCCACCTCTTCGGCTTTCAACAATATAGCCGTGCTCGGGTGTGAATCTCGACGAAATAACGTAGTTTATCTGGCTCGGCACACAACCGAGGGTCTGTGCAAGTTCATTTCGCTGAATTTCGGTTGTACCGTCCTGCTCAAGCATATCCATAAGCATTCTTGCAATCTCGTTGCTCAGACTCATTATATCAACTCCTTTTGTTGAGGTTTGCTGATTTTTGTATTTTTGACTTTGACTTTCTTTGACCTTTGATTGCATTATAGACTGCAAAAGTCAAAAGGTCAAAGGTCAGAAAAGGTCAAAAACATTTATTTGACCTTTGTTTTCACAGATTATCTTTTGTTTTCTCGTTATTTCTTCATTTTTCTCGTTTTTTTGATTTTTATTTATTTTTGACCTTCGCACAATCACTCATCTGTTGCATTTTATAGATTATTATGGTATTATTCATTGAAATACATACAAAGGTAAAATAAAAATGAAACAAAACAAATCAAGTGCAGCCGCAGGCATTGCCTTGACCTTAATCAGCGGAATCCTCTGGGGTTTTTCAGGCTCCTGCGGTCAATATATCTTTTCGCATTGCGGCGCAACGTCAAGTTGGCTCGTACCGATAAGACTTCTTATTTCGGGAATCATTCTCCTCATTTTCTGCACCTCTAAAAATAAAGGTAAGATTTTTGACGTGTGGAAAGGTAAGAAAAACGTTACTTCTATGCTCCTTTTCACGGTTTTCGGTCTCGTGATGTGCCAATATTCGTATTTTCACGCAATTGAACTTTCAAATGCAGGCATAGCAACGGTTTTGCAATATCTCTCACCTGCAATGATTCTTGTTTTTATGTGTCTTAAAAACAAGACCCTCCCCATCTGGCAGGAAGCCGTTTCGATTATTCTTGCAATCGGCGGCACTTTTCTGATTGCAACGGGCGGCTCTTTCAGCAGCTTTGCAATCTCGGGCAAGGCTCTTATCTGGGGCCTTCTTGCGGCGGTATTTCTTGTTTGCTATTCTCTTCTGCCCATTCCCCTTTTCAAGGTTTCCGACACACCCACAGTGCTCGGCTGGGGTCTCACCCTCGGAGGTATCGGTTTAAT
>JAGBUT010000155.1 GCA_017630695.1 Clostridia bacterium | reverse complement strand
GTTGAGCCTTCGCCGGTTGTGCCGCAGATGATGATTGCATCTGTGTGGTTGGCAATCTGGAACTCAAGAAGCTCTGCAAGCTTATTATAATTAATTTTATTATCAGCGGTAAAAGGTGTTACGATTGCAACGCCTGCACCGGTAAAAACAGTCTGCTTCATAGCTGACTCCTTTCGTTATATGAACAATTCAGTTCTCTGTAATCAGTTCTTGGGGTTGATGTAACCCTGTGCGCAAAGCTGTTCAGCCATAAGAACTGCACCGCCTGCTGCACCTCTGAGGGTGTTGTGTGAAAGGCATACGAATTTGTAATCGAACTGGCTGTCTTCTCTGAGACGGCCGATTGAAACAGCCATACCGTTTTCGAGATTTCTCTGAAGTTTTGTCTGGGGGAGGTTATCCTCTTCGAAGTAGTTGAGGAACTGCTTGGGTGCGCTGGGAAGCTCTGCTTCCTGGGGATAGCCCTTGAATTCTGCCCAAACCTTCTTCATTTCGTCAATTGAGGGCTTGTTTTCAAATCTTACGAAAACTGCTGCCATATGACCGTCTGATGCGGGAACACGAAGGCACTGTGCTGTGAAGTTGGGAGCTGTTGCGTTAACGATCTTGTCACCGTCAATTTTGCCCCAGATCTTGAGGGGTTCAACTTCTGACTTCTCTTCTTCACCGCCGATGTAGGGGATAACGTTATCAACCATCTCGGGCCATGTGTCGAAGGTTTTGCCTGCACCGGAAATTGCCTGGTATGTGCAAACAAGAACGTCCTTTACTTTGTAGCCTGCTTTATCGAGGGGGAAGAGAGCAGGAACGTAGCTCTGAAGTGAGCAGTTGGATTTAACGGAGATGAAGCCTCTTTCCGTGCCGAGACGTTTTCTCTGAGCAGCGATGATCTCAGCGTGATCAGGGTTGAGCTCGGGAACAATCATCGGAACGTCAGGAGTGTGTCTGTGAGCGCTGTTGTTGGAAACAACGGGGCATTCTGCCTTTGCGTATGCTTCCTCAAGAGCTTTGATTTCATCCTTCTTCATATCAACTGCGCAGAAAACGAAATCAACTGCAGCTGCAATCTTTTCAATATCTGCTGTTGCATCCATAACAACGATGTCAGCGATATTTTCAGGGATTTCGGTAGCCATGCACCATTTTGTGCCAACAGCGTCTTTATATTTTTTGCCTGCTGAACGGGGGCTTGCAGCAAGAACGGTAACGTTGAACCAAGGATGATTTGCAAGGAGAGTGATGAAACGCTGACCTACCATACCTGTTGCGCCAACGATGCCTACTTTGTAATTCTTCATTTCAAAAGTACCTCATTTCGGTAATGTTTCTTCGGTAAATTTTTGTTTAAATCTGATGCTTGACAAAAATCTCCGATAATATTATGATGATATCACAAATGCCTCGGAAAATCAAATGTCATTTATAACAATATATTATATAATTTTATTAATATTTTAAGGATTTTTTATGAAACGTAGCGATTTTTTCTATGATTTACCCAAAGAGCTGATTGCACAGACTCCCGTTGAGCCCAGAGACAGCTCAAGAATGCTTGTTGTTGATAAGAAAACGGGTGAGTGTTCGCACCGTGTTTTCAGCGACGTAACCGAATATTTCAAAGAGGGCGATTGCCTTATCCTCAATAACACAAAGGTGCTTCCCGCAAGAATGTACGGCACGAGAGTTGATACGGGTGCCGTTGTTGAATTCCTTCTTCTCAGCCGTAAGGCAGAGGATACGTGGGAGGTAATAACAGGTCCCGGCAAGAAGGCAAGAGTCGGCCACTCATTCACCTTTGGAGACGGTTCGCTTACCGCTGAAATCATTGAAGTTCTGCCTGACGGAAACCGCATTGCAAAGTTCGGATTTGAAGGCAATTTTTATGAGGTTATTGATAAAATCGGAGAGATGCCTCTGCCTCATTATATTACTGAAAAGCTTGAGGATAAAGACCGTTATCAGACCGTTTTTGCCGAAAAAGAAGGCAGTGCCGCCGCACCTACGGCAGGTTTGCATTTCACACCTGAACTTATGGAAAAAGTCAGAGCAAAGGGCGTTGAAATCGGCTTTGTCACTCTTCACGTAGGTCTCGGTACTTTCAGACCCGTTAAGGCTGATGATATCAAAGATCATCATATGCATTCAGAGCATTATTACCTGCCTGCAGAGACCGCAGAGATAATCAATCGCACAAAAGCAAACGGCGGCAGAGTTTTTGCCGTTGGTACAACCTGCTGCAGAAGCCTTGAATCCGTAGCAACCTTTACGGGTGAAATCAAGGAAGCAGAAGGCGATACCGATATTTTCATTTATCCGGGTTATGAATTCAAGTGCATTGATTGCCTTATCACAAACTTCCATCTGCCGGAAAGCACTCTTATTATGCTTGTCAGTGCATTCTGTGGCTATGAAAATACAATGAACGCATATAAAATCGCAGTTGAAGAAAAATACAGATTCTTCAGTTTTGGCGATGCTTGTTTAATTTGCGAATAATTATTAACGGAGAATACGATGTATAAACTTATTAAAAAACAAGGCAACGCAAGAAGGGGAGAATTCGAAACCGTTCACGGCACGGTGCAGACCCCTGCGTTTATGAACGTTGCAACCTGCGGTGCAATCAAAGGTGCACTTTCAGCTGTTGACCTCGAGGAAATCGGCTGTCAGGTTATGCTTTCAAACACTTATCACCTCCACGTAAGACCCGGTGATTCGCTTGTTCGTGAAATGGGCGGACTTCACAAGTTCACCAACTGGAAAGGCCCGAATCTCACAGACAGCGGCGGATTTCAGGTTTTCTCCCTTGCAAAGCTTCGCACAATTAAGGAGGAAGGTGTATTCTTCCAGTCACACGTTGACGGCAGACACATCTTTATGGGTCCCGAAGAGAGTATGCAGATTCAGTCAAATCTCGGCTCAACAATCGCAATGGCATTTGATGAGTGTGTTGAGAATCCTGCAGAATATAAATACGCAAAGCAGTCCTGCGAAAGAACGGTGCGTTGGCTTGAAAGATGTAAAGCGGAGATGGCAAGACTTAATTCTCTGCCTGATACCGTTAACCCGAACCAGCTTCTTTTCGGCATCAATCAGGGTAGTACATATGAGGACCTCCGCATCGAAAATATGAAGCAGATTGCAGAGCTTGATCTTGACGGTTATGCTATCGGCGGACTTGCTGTTGGCGAACCGAAAGAGGATATGTACCGTGTTATTTCAGCTGTTGAACCATATATGCCTGCAGATAAAATCCGTTATCTTATGGGCGTCGGTACACCCGGTAACATTATCGAAGCCGTATACAGAGGTGTTGACCTTTTTGACTGCGTTATGCCCAGCAGAAATGCACGTCACGGTCATCTTTTTACACAGAAGGGTATAATCAACCTTAATAACAAAAAGTACGAAAAAGATTCTCTTCCCATTGACCCTGAATGCGATTGCCCTGCTTGTAAAAACTTCTCAAGGTCATATATCCGTCATCTTTTCAAAGCAAAAGAAATGCTTGCAATGCGTCTTTGCGTTATTCATAATCTTCATTTCTATAATACGCTTATGGAAAGAATTCGTGACAGCCTTGATAACGGCACGTTTGACGAATTCAGAGCAAAATACGTTGACTTGTACGATACAAGAATATAAATTTCAAAAAACTATTGCATTATATGCTGAAATAAGGTATACTTTTAGCATTATGTTTTGGAGGTAACATTTTTTATGGATTTTCTCTCACTGTTAATGCCTACAGCAAGCGGTGCTGCATCAGGCTCAACAAGCTCAATGAGTTCAACTCCCATTATCATCATGGTAGTTGTTATGGTTGGTATGATGTTTATCACTAACCGTTCACAGAAGAAAAAGCAGAAGGAAGAACAGGAAAAGCGTGATAACGTTCAGATTGGTGATGAAATCACAACAATCGGTGGCATCATGGGCAGAGTTGTTACTGTTAAAGAAGACACTCTCGTTATCGAAACTGGTGCTGACAGAAACAAGATGAAGATTGCCAAGTGGGCTATTTCAACCAACAACACAGCTGTAGAAAAGGCTGAGGCTGAAAGAAAGGCTGCTGCTGAGGCTGCTGAAGCTGAAAAGAAAGCAAAGATGGAAGCTGCAGCAGACGCAAGTAAGGCAAGACGCAAGAAATCAAAGAAAAAGGACGATACATTCGATTCCTGATTCTGAATAAAACAAATTCTCCTTTCATATTATTGATTATCGGTAATATGAGGGGAGTTTTTTTATGCCTGAAAAGAAAAAGAGAAAAGAGAATGAAACGAGTGCAATTCCGATAAAAAGAATTTGTCTGTGTTCGGTTATAGGCTCAGCACTGTTTTTTCTTGAACTTATTTTGTTTTCTGCTGCAGAACTTAAATTCGCATTCGGAAAGGACTTTTATCTGCCTGCAGGTATTATAGCAGCGGTTATTTCTTCTTTTGCGGCAGGTTTTGCGGCTGTTTTTAAACAAAAAAAGAATGCTCTTGCAAACGGAGCTGTAACGGGTATGATTGAAGCCGTGATCAGCGATGTTTTTCTCGCAATTATCAGTGGTGGCAGTGTTGGTAAGGGCCTTGGTTTTGTTGCTTTGGCAAGTATTATCAGCGGTGCAATCGGTGGTGTAGTTGCGGCAAACGTCAAAAAGAAAATCAAGTATTAATGGGCGGTGCACAATGAAAAAATTATTTTCGCTGATGTTTGTTATGCTTTTTTTACTTTGCTCTTGTACTGTTCAGGCAGAGATGAATCCTGAGATTTTTGTTTCACGGTTTTTTGAAAAATATCCTGATTGTAAACTTGAAACAGAGGGGATGTTTTATGAGGGGAATAAATCGGTTTTGTTTGCAAATGACGAAACGCAAAACCGTTTTGCCCTTGAAATAACAACTGATTTAAGTGAAAGAGTGCAAAAAATAAGCCTTGCCTGCTCAGGTGCAGACAAGGCGGAAAGTTTATTTGTTTTTGTTGAAAAGGTTTTGTCAGTATATGCTCCCGAAGAGGATATCAATGCCGTATTGCATAATCTTGCTGACGGAAAATATTTTTCGTATTACGAGACATTGTGGTACGGATATGCTTTTTCTCAAACAGAAAGCGGAGCTTTTTTCAGTGTTGAAAACAAGCGTTTAGCTCCTGAAAGGGAGTCGGTATTGACTTTAAAAGAAAACGAATCAGTTTCTTGAGTTGAATATTTTGTAAGCAACGTCAGGTGTGTCGGTCATTACAGCATCTGCATTGAGCTGATGAAGGTAATCCATTTCCCACGTATCGTTGATTGTCCAGAACTGAACAGCGATATTGTTTCTGTGAGAATATTCAACAAGTCTTTTTGTGCCGAGTCTTACACCGGGATATTTTTCGTTGGGTATGTGAAGCACAGTGAAACCGAAGGTTGTGGGCTTGATTTTATAGTTTGTGATTACGCAGAGATAATAGAGAAAAATCTCGAACGGGCTGCCTGAACGGATGAGGTCGGGATGATG
>JAGBUT010000154.1 GCA_017630695.1 Clostridia bacterium | reverse complement strand
TCGATAATAACGTTTTCTTTCAATTATGCATCCCCTCTCTGCCCTTTCCGAACAAGCGGACAAAAACGGCTGATAATAGATTTTACATAAAAAAGACGATACTGCTTTATTATATAAAAGTATAATATAAAATATAGAGCAAAAACTTGCAAATGTCAACAATTTTTTTAACATATCCGTGAAAAATCCGTTTCGGTTCAGGTTTTTTAAATATTTTTCTCCGTTTTGCTCTGAAATGCTCTTATTTCCTCCGTTTTGCTCATTTTTTTGTTTCAGAAAAAATTTTTTGAAAATTCCGTTATTTCACCCTCTCCGACGATGATAACGCAGTAAATTTCAGGCAATACTGTTATTGCAAGAAATGATTACGGGGTGATAATTTGCAATTCAACAAGGTTGAAATCTGCGGAATCAACACTGCAAAGCTGAAAGTTCTCAAAGAAAGCGAGAAAATGGAGCTTCTGCGAAAAGCAAGGTCGGGCGATAAAAAGGCTCGTGACGAGCTTGTGATGGGCAATCTCAGGCTCGTGCTGAGCGTTATTCAGCGATTTGCCAACAGAGGCGAAAATCCCGACGACCTTTTTCAGGTCGGATGCATCGGTCTTATAAAAGCAATCGATAACTTCGACCTGAATCTTGACGTGCGCTTCAGCACCTACGCTTGTCCGATGATAATAGGCGAAGTGCGTCGCCATCTTCGGGATAACAATCCCGTCAGAGTAAGCCGTTCCGTGAGAGATATGGCGTATCACGCAATGCAGGTACGCGAAAGGCTGATAAACGAGCTTGAGAGAGACCCCACTCCCGAAGAAATCGCCAAAGAGCTCGGCACGGACAGAGAAAGCGTTGTTATCGCACTCGACGCAATCGTTGAACCCGTTTCGCTCAACGAACCCGTTTATTCCGACGGCGGTGATACGATTTACGTTATGGACCAGATAGGCTCGAATGAAACCGACGAAAGCTGGCTTGATGAAATCCTTTTGCGTCAATCAATAAAGAACCTGAATCCGAGAGAGAAAAAGATTCTCTGGCTTCGGTTTATGGCAGGTAAAACGCAGATGGAGGTTGCAAACGAAATCGGCATTTCGCAGGCGCAGGTTTCAAGGCTTGAAAAGGGCGCAATCAAGAGAATCAAGGATAACAACAGAGCATAAAAAAGGGAGTGTGCCGGCAGACACACTCCTTATTATTTACATTAATGCAACTGACATCGCAAGAAGCACCTGCGCAGGATAATAGGTTGAAAGTTCGAGCGTTACAAGAGCGTTCTTACGCTTGACCGCCGTGAAATAAAGAATACCGAGGCAGGTATCACTGATGAGGAAGCAGATGCAGGAAATCAATGCCGTTATGTATGCAGGATGAACCTCGTTGTGATGAATCATCTCCGCCGCCATTGCGATTTTGATGAAGAGAAGTCCGTAATAAACCGACATTATCAGCTTCATTTTAAGGTCAACCTTCATTTTGAGAACACTCGCAAGAATAAAGGCAAGGATTGCACCTCCCAGACCCACAAGCAAGGTTATCGGATGAACTCCGACCTGCGTGACGAACGCACACAGACAACAGATATGACCGAGCGAAAAGAAAAGCAGGCCGAGAACAATCAGCTTTGATTTGAATTTCGGTGCAATCTCCTTGATTCCGAGAAGAACGTCACCGAAAAAGCCGAACATCAGCGCAAACGAAACGAGGCAGAAATAATAGGTTTCTTTTGGCGAAAAGCTGTAACCGACTATCGCAACGGACACAAACGCAAAACTTGCAAGGAATTTGAAAAGCATTCCTTCAAAAGATTTGCCTTTTCGTCGCAGAGAGATACAGCAAAACGCAAAAATCGCCGTCAGACCTGCAAGAACGTAGCAAAGCGGTGACATAAAACTCCTCCTTAATCAACGTATTCTGCCCATATGCCGTCGTATTCAAAGCCGATTTTCTTATAGAAATCGAGAAGAGAATCGTTACGGCAGAAAAGATAAACACTTTCGCTCTCAAAGCTGTCTGCAAGTGCTTTGACAAGCTTTGAGGCATAGCCCTTTCCTCTTGCGGTTTCTCTTGTTGCAACCGCACCGAGGAGAACGGATTTTTCGCCGATGAAGAGTGCACTTGCACACGCATCAAGCTCTGTATCCGCACAAACGGCAAGTTTTGCCGCACCCTTGTTGAGCTTTGAACAGTAATCCGCAAGAAACGAGCCGTAATCGCCCATTTCAAAGCCGCAATCACCGAGAAGAGAATAGACCTCTTTTTTATCGTAATCCCACCTTACACAAGGGTCAGCAGGTGAGGATACACCGTTATATTTTACAATATATGATGATTTTGTTGCCGTCAGTCCGATTTTTTCAAGCACCTTGTTGCGGCACGAAAGGGATGCAAATCCAACCGTTTTCACAAACTCTTTAAGCTCGTCAAAATCGGCTTTTTCAGTGCAGCAGATACTCATATTTCCGTCGATTCTGCTCACTGAGGCAACCGCTTCATCTTCAATATACTGCACCCAGAACAGCACGAAATTATGCCCGAATCCGTAGGTTTTGGCAAGAGCCGAAATCCTTGCGGCATAAGGGTCGTCGGGCAGAAAATCAAGCTCCGTCAGCTTTTCGCAAAGCTTCAGCATGTGGCAAACTCCTCTGCAAGAGCCTTAATAAGCTTCATACTCTCGTCAACGTCGCTGAATTTAATCACGCACGAGGGAGAATGAAGATATCTGCAGGGCACGGAAACCGTCAGCACCCTGACACCGCCTCTGCTCTTATGGATTGCGCCTGCATCGTTGCCGCCCGCAACAACGGTTTTGGGCTGACAGAGGATATTCTTTTCGGCAGCAATCTCAAAAGCTCTGTCGAAAAGAGCTTTGTCGTAAACGGTTCTTCTGTCCATAAACGAAACAGCGCCTCCCTTACCGCAGATGCAGACTCTGTTATTGTCTTTAACTCCCGAAATATCAGCCGCAGTTGTTGTTTCAACAACCACCGCATAGTCGGGTGCTATGCTGAAAGCGGAGGTCTGCGCACCTCTTGTGCCG
>JAGBUT010000153.1 GCA_017630695.1 Clostridia bacterium | reverse complement strand
TTTGCAATAACAATGGGAGTAACAGGTTTTGAAAGAGCTCTGTCATTACCGAGAGTTCTTTCAACAAGAAGAAAATCGTCAACAACTTCCATGCCTTCAACAACAAGACCGAATGCGGCATAGCTGCCGTCAAGGCTGTCAGAGCAATCCTCATAACAGATGAAGAATTGTGAAGATGCTGAATCGGGGTCGCTTGAACGAGCCATAGAAATTACACCTCTTGTGTGAGAAATGATATTCTTATCAAATCCGTTTGAATAGAATTCGCCCGGTATTGATTCAGAAGAGCCACCCATACCCGTACCTTCAGGGTCACCGCCCTGAGCAACAAAACCTCTGACAACTCTGTGGAAGGTCAATCCGTCATAAAAGCCTTCGTTAACGAGCTTAATGAAGTTTGCACAGGTTGCAGGAGCGTATTCAGGGTAAAGCTCAATGATGAAGCTTCTGCCGTTTTCCATTGTAACCTTAACTCTGGGATGATCAATAACTTCCGCAGGCTGTGTTTCAACAGAATCGGTGATTTCCGCTTCGGTAACAATATCATCTGAAACCTCACCTTCAATTTCAGCTTGAGTAACAGTATCTTTTGTTGAAGTAAGATGCAGATTAGTTACTAGCTCAGGAACATATTCAGTAACATAAAGTGAATCTGAAGTAGGAAACTGTGTTGATTCGTCTACAACGTCGTTACCGTTACAAGCCGCAAAAACAAAAGTAAAAGCCGTCGCCAAAGCAATAATTCTGATAATTTGTTTCATAATGAATAACCTCACAATTATGCAAAGCATTCAGCAAATTTAATTTTTCCACCGATGCTGAACTTATTCTTTGCGTTTTCGGGAAGAAGGAAATAGTCTCCCCTCTTAATAGCTTTTTCGTATCCGTCACCGCTGATGCATCCTTCACCATCAAGCACAACGTAGATACCTGCGCCTCTGCCGAGGGTAAAATTGCCGCCTTCAAGAGTAATCATTCTGACGGAGAAACTTGTTGTAATACTCTCATCAATCATTGATTCATAAAGCAAACCTTCGCCTTTTGCAATAACTTTCGGTTCAAGAGGAGCAGGATAACGTTTATCCATTTCAAAGCATTCGAGTGCCTGCTCTCTGTCAAGACCGAGATACATTTCTCTGTCCGAAAGCTTATATTCACCGCACCAGCGTTCAGGCTGAATGGTGAAATCAGTAGGCTCCTGAACTTCAAGAAGCATACAGCCGTAACCGATTGCGTGAACCATTTTAGCAGGGATATAAATAACGTCACCTGCCTTGACGTCGATTGAACAAAGAAGTTTTTCCATTGCATCGCCGCCGTTTTCACTTGCTTCAATTGCGGCAACAAAATCATCCATTGTTGTGCCTTCCTTGAAGCCGTAGAAAATCTTTGCATCAGGACGGGTCGCAAGAATTATCCAGCTTTCTTCTTTGCCATATTTTGAATTGAAATATTTCTCTGAAAAAGTCTTATCAGGATGAGCCTGAACGGGAAGTCTGATTGCACTGTCAAGAAACTTTGTGAGAATTCCGATATCCTCTCTCTCGCCGAGAAGTTCCTTACGGTATTTTTCAACTGCTTCATTAAGATATAAATCAGTGCCGAGAATCTTTGAAACACCTTCGTGTTCGTCAGTGCTGCCTTCATTCAATGCACGCACACTTGACGCAACCCATTCCTCGGGATAAAATCCGTCGGTTGAATTATCGCCAAAGAAATCGGCAAAAAGCTTACCGCCCGTATAAACTCTGAAAACTCTGTTCTTCTCAAAAAAAACAGGTTTGTTATAAAACATAATCATTCATCCTTATACTTGATTTTTGAACAAGCAGTATCGATATCAGCCGATATACCACTTGCAACGGTTGCAGAAAGCGCTGCACCGTAAGCCGCTTCCTCTTCATAGAAAGGAATCTTTATTTCACATCCGAATTTAGCGGAAACAATTCTTCTTAAAGCTCCATTTTTTCGAATACCGTTACCAGAGCAGACAAGACCCGATGCTTTTTTGTCAGCAGCAGAATACATATCATAGAGCTCGTTTGCCATACCATCAAGAGTAGCATAGGCAAAATCGGCAGGAGTGAAATTGTTTTCAGAAAGCGCTGAATACGAGCCTCTGATAGAAGGATTGATTCTAGTACCACAGAAACGGCAGTCACCGAGAACTGTCGATTCAGTTTTATTGAAAAGCATTTTATCGAGGAACGGATAGTACGATTCGATATCTGCACCTGCAGTAACTGCGATTTCTCTGCAGAACTTTTCAAGCATAGCGTATGCTCTGCCACCGCAAAGAGAACAACCTGCAGCAAGATAACGCTTACCGTCAAAAGGTCTTGTTTCAACGGAATCGACATTAACGGGAAAGACTGAAAGCCAAGAAATCTGTGCGCCCGTGCCAACGTTCAGAAGTGCATCTGATGTATTTCTGACCGAACCGATAAAACTTGCCTGATTATCACCGAGAGCAACGCTGACGGGAATTCCTTTATATTTTCCGCAGGAAACAAAATTTGTTTCAACCATCGGTAATCGTGAATTATCAATTCTGAAAGAATTTTTCTCAACGTCAAAACAGCCGAGACTTGCAGCATTTGTGATATGACAAACGGGAACATTATTGCAGCAAAGCTTCATAACCGCATAATCGGCAATTGTGCAAAGATACTCTGCATTCTCAGGCACAAGTCCGTTTTCTGAATTATAGAAATCAGTTGCAAGACCGTAACCTGCAAAGCAACCGAGATACTCTGCGTAACTTTTGCCTTCTTTATATTCAAGGTTAGCTCTCGCATCCTGCCAGATATAAAGCGGACTGACCGCATCACCTTTTGAATCGGTATAAACTATTCCGTGCATCTGACCCGAGAAACCGATTGCATCGGCGTTATCGACATCAAGTTCATCAAGAAGCTTATAAACGGATTCCATTATGATTTCAGCATCCTGAATTCGCTCGTAATCCTTATCGGTTGTAATAAATGAATTATTCGGAAGGGTCACGGATTTTAATATCTGACCGCTGTCCGCATCGGCAACTACACCGCAAATGCTCGTTGTGCCGATATCAATTCCAATAACTTTCAAGTGAAATCCTCCTCAGCAAAACGCAGTTGATTGAGGGTCAAGTCTTGTAATGATATCCTGCTGAATTGCAGGTGAAAGATCAAGGAAGTTAACAAACGTACCGTGAATTCTCATAATAAAAACACCGCTGGGAGCATATTTCTTCGGATTCGCAAGAACCTTGCGAAGAATTTCGGCAGTAGTTACGTTAACGTAAAGATAGAAGGGTGAAACTCCTTCGTTAAGAGGATTGAAGAAAAGAGGATTAATAACCTTATCTCTGAATTCAACACCCTTTTCACTATAGCTTTCGCCTTTGAAGTATTTGGGGTCAATGCCGAGATGTGATGCATAACCACCATTCATCTTTTCAAACGGCATCTTCATATTTGAAAGCATTCTGAAGCCGAGACCGTTTTCTGCGCTTCCGTAAAGAGGGTCAACACCGTAGCCGAGCATATCTCTTGAACGCCTGCCATCAGGAGTTGCACCAACCCAATAACCATAAAGAAGATGGGTTGAGGGTGAGCTGAAGTCAGGTCTGAAGGGATTGCCGAGATAATTCTTTTCGCCTGCTATAATATCAGCAACTTTAGAAGCAACCTCGCCTGCTTCGGCATCAACTTTTTCAATATTATTACCGAATTTATCGGCAGAAAGAAGGAATTCGCGAAGCTCTTCATAGCCGACAAAATCAGCCTTAAGCGCATCAACGAGTTTATCAGCATCTTCGGGTCTTTCAGCAAGAAGCTTATCAATTGCGCTGAAGCTGTCAGCAATAACAGATACACCGTGGATAAGGCATCCGCTGCCATTATATTTTGTACCTTGGCGGTGGTAGTCTCTTGCGTCTATACCGTTTTCAAGACCGCCCATTACGCAGGAAAGGAAAGGAACTCTCTGTGTTGAAAGAGCAACCGAAGCACCGTTTGCAGCTTCAGCCATAGCATCAGCAAAACGCTGAACGTTCTTATAGAATTCTTCTCTGACGTTTTCAAGAGAACAAGCGTCGCATTCAACAAGCTTTTCACCGGTGATTGTTGAAACACCGCCCGTGAGAGTCATTTCAAGGATTTTGGGAAGATTGAACCAGCTATTGGTTGTGTTAGCGTTATCCTTACCCATAATCAGAGGCTCCTGACAGCCTGCGATTGAAATATCGGGGAGATCACAAGCATCAACACCCTTTGATGCAAGAACTTCAAAAAGAGAATCATCGTTGAAAAACGAAGGTGTGAGCGCCCCTGCAGTGAAGAGGAATCTTCCCATTTCGGCATAGAGCTTTTCAGGAGTATTCTTATGAAGCTTAACAGAAAGAATAGGCTGGGGAAGATTCATATCGTAATATGCATCCATAAGAGCATATGAAGTTTCGTTTGTGAGATCGTTGCCGTCAACGTCTCTGCCGCTGATGATGATATTCTGTGATATTGCCCAGCTTCTGTCAGCTACGTTGAAGAAAACAAGAAAATGCTTGAGAAGAGCTGCGGCTGTATCACGGTCAAGACCGTTTCTGTAGGGTTCAAAAATTCTGTCAGCGTTACCTACTGAAAATGCAAACGGGTTGGGGGTCTGCTCAAGACACATTACCTGCCAGAGAAGAATGAATGACTGGATTGCTTCAGCAAAGGTTTCAGCACCGTTTTCAGGCACTTTGCGAAGTGTTTTTTCAATAAATTCAAGCTCTGATTTTCTTTTATCAGAAGCTGTCTTTGCCTGCTTTGCGGCGATATCGGCATATCTGTTTGCAAGAATAACAACGCTCTCAAGAACGATTCTGAAGGCCTTATAGCCGTCGCCTTCTTTACCATCAATCTTTTTAAGCATCTCCTTGATACCGTATTTGATTGCAAATCTCATATCGGGAATAAGATGTCCCGTAACCTGCTCGAAGAAGAATATAACCTCTTTGGTATAGCATTCATTTGCAGAATATACCTCACCAAGCTTAACTGCATAGTCTGTTTTGCTGAATTCAGCTCTTGCCTTTGCAATTCTTTCGGCATTGAATTCATCGTTGGGCTCGATATCACCGAAAACAGCAGAGGGGTCACAGTAACCACTGAATTCCTCAACCTTGAAAGTGGGATTAATAAGAGCATAGCTTCTTGCGAATGCATCATCCTGCGTACCTGCAAAAAGCTGATAATCACTTAAATAAAGAGGGATTGTTTTAATAATGTCGCGAAGAATAAGTGCTTTCTTGACTTCTTCATTTTCTCCCTCATAAATTTTTGAAAGTTCAAGTTCTTTTTCCTTTGCAATAAACCAACCGTCAAGGCGATTACCTGCTCTCTTTTCAGCAAAGAGAGATTTAGCCATTTCAGTGATTTTTGCAGCATTGAGAATATTTGTCATATCTGTCTTCTCCTTTATGTTGAAATTGTTTCCAGTCCATTACCTCTGAAAACAGTGTGAAATTTTCTGATAATTTCATCGGATACAAATCCGTTTTCAATCTGATATTTCCCCTGCCATTTGTCTTTTCCGTATTCGTGATAAGCAAGAAATTCAAAAACAGCGTTTGATGTGTTGAATCGTGAAAAATACTCGACAAAAGCCTCAGGATTAACGTTAACACCGTTGATTACGGGAATGCGGATATGAATCTGTCTGCCTGAAGAAAAAGCAGATTCAATATTCTTCCTAACTGAATCAATCGGTTTGCCGACCCATTTAATATGAAGCTCATTATCATAGTGCTTCATATCAACAATGAGGTAATCAACCAGTTCACAAAACTCATCAAAACGCGGTGACGTGCCGTTGGTTTCGACGCAGGTATTTATCCTCTCTTTTTTAAGCATTACGAGAAGTTCAAGAAGCTCATCAGACTGAAGCGTTGCTTCGCCACCCGTAAAGGTTACTCTGCCGCCATCAAAAAACATCATTCTGCTTCGAAGAATTTCATTAAATAAATCTGAAACTGAAACTTCTTTTGCATTCGGATTATTAAGCGGAATACTATCAGCATTAGAGCACCATTTACAAGCGAAGTTACAACCCTGAAGATGATAAACCAATCTGTTGCCCGGCCCATCCTGAGAATAGTTAAAGCCTTTTTGCAATATCTTCACGGTCTACACCTCCCCATAATACTCTATTTCACAATTTTAACTCTATTCTGTCAATAAGTCAATATTATATAATTTTTTATAAAATAAAATTTACATTGAAATAGAATTGGAAATATGTTATGATATAATTAACTATTGAAGAAAAGCGGTGACGTATTGAACATCATAAGGCTTGAGGTTACGCCCTCAACAAGCACCTACGCAAGAGAAAACGCACCTCTCCTTCCCGTTCCTTCTCTGATAATTGCCGATAAACAAACTGCAGGCAGAGGCAGACGAGGTAACAGATTTTATTCACCCGATAACACCGGCCTTTATATGACGTTGCTTTTTGAAAGCACAAATCCGATTCCGCTTATAACACCTGCTGTTGCGGTTGCCGTTTGTACGGTTATCGAAAATAATTTCGGAATCAAGCCAAAAATCAAATGGGTAAACGATATCTTTCTTAATGGCAAGAAAATCTGCGGAATACTTTCCGAATGTTTCAGTGTAAACAACAAAAAACTTGTTGCAGTCGGAATCGGAATCAACCTGACAACAACTGATTTTCCTGACAATCTTCCGAATGCAGGTTCACTGGGAATTGATTGCGACAAGAATAAACTTGCATCCGATATAGCAGCTGCCGTTCTTGATTACATAAATACTTATAATGATAATAACATCGTCACGGAATACCGGAATCGTCTTTTTTTAATCGGCAAAAAAATTGAATTCACTGAAAACAACGTTATATATTCTGGAACTGTTAAAGATATCAACGAAGAATGCAATCTCATCGTTGAGTTATCAGATAAAACTGAAAAAATTCTTTCATCAGGTGAAATATCTATTATGCTGTGAGGTTTAATATGAAAAACAAATTATTTATCGCTTCTGCTGTTATTCTTTCTATGAGCATCGCACTTTGTGCTTGCGGTACCGACAAAAACGAAGAAGAAACAACAACAGAATCAATAACCGCTATTCAAACCGAAGCACAGTCACAGACCATCACTTTTGTTGACGAAAGCGGTTATCACGTTATTTCAAGAGTTGATGCACCCACGCAAGAAAGAACGCATCCTCCCGTGCCTTCAAGAACAAACCAGCCGACATATAGGGTTGAAACAGTTCCACAGACACAAGGAACAACAAGATCTCCCGTAACTTTAGCACCCAACACAACGTCGGCTACGGCAAATCATTATCCGAATCAGACGTCGGTTGACCTGAGTAATCAAGTAACAGTTCCCGAAAAGGCTAACGGATTATCCATTCAGTTCAAGAGCAATCCCGTTATACGTGGTAACGATGCTACAATTGCAGTTAACGGTCAAGCAGGTAAAGAATACGTTATTGAAGTTTACAAAAACGATAAGGATTTATACGTTTCAGATAAACTCAAGTCTCAGACGGCAAATTCTCTCGGTGTTATTTTATGGACTTTTGATACCGATAGTTTAAACAGCGGATATCGAAAAATCATCATCAGAGAAAAAAATTCAGATAAATATATTCAAACGTCAATTACAGTTTTATAAAGGAGTAAAACAATGAGAAAAGGATGTTACAAAAGCAAATCCTACCCCCAAAGAATCTGTGAATACTACGGTGCATTAAACGGTCTGCTTTCAGACAAGGCAAACTGCCTTGCATCCGATGACAAAGGTACTGTTTACATCGGTACGGATTGCGGTCTCAATTTCACAAAGGCTGACGGAAGCTTTGGCTCATTCCCTTGTGGCAACGTAAACGTTATTCACATAATGGGCAACAAAATCTGGTTTGCAGCAGATAAAATCGTTTATCTTTTTGAGGACGGAAAAATCAGCGAAATTCAGACTTTTGACGAAGAGATAAAAGGTATCAGCGGTGAAAAAGAAGCATTTCTTATCACAAGCTATACTCTCTATCGTTTTATTGACGGTAAATTCACAACATACCACGGCACTGAACTTCCTTCAGGCGGTCTTGAAATCAACGACGGTAAACTCATCTCGTTTTCAGGCAGATCCCTCTGCATTTTTGCAGGCAAAAGAAAGCATTGGATGTGCATCTTCCCCGAGCACTCAACAATGCCCGAGTTTAATATTAACTGTGTAGCATTCGACAAGTCTCTCGGTTTCATCTGGCTTGGCACCGACAAAGGTGCATATATTTATGATAATCGTAACGGATGGTACGGTCACAAAGAAATCGATTGCCTTCCCGAAGAAGAAATTTTCTCAATCGATCTTACCGATGACGGCAAAGTAATCCTTTCAACAGATGCAGGTCTTGCAATTATCAACAACGGCACAACAAAATACCTGCCTGCAACAAGATGGACTTGTGCGGAAAAGGTTAACGATGCAATCGCAGTTGGTTCGGATATATGGACCGCAACTGACGAAGGTGTTACAAAAATCAGTGAAAAGATGATGACTCTCAAAGAAAAAGCTGATTATTGCTTTGATTATGCTGAAAAATATTACATCCGTACAGACGGATATCTCACAGGTATCAAAGGCATAGTAAATCACGATATTTCAACGGGTACACCTGCAATCACAGATAACGACGGTCTCTGGACTCACACATATCTCGGCTCACTTTGCTACAACTACGCAGTAACAAAAGACGAAAAAGTTCTTGAAGCAGCAAGAAGAAGTATGTACGCAATGGTTAAACTCTGCAAAGTTTCAGGAATCAAAGGCTTCACTGCAAGAGCTATCCGCTACGAGGGTGAAGAAGGCTTCGGCACAATAGTTGAGCGTGACGGTCATGAGTGGCATCCCTCACCTGACGGAACCTGCGAATGGCTCGGTGAAACATCAAGCGACGAGATGACAGGCCATTTCTTCGGTTTCTCGCTCTATTATGAATTCTGTGCAAACGAAGAAGAAAAAGCGGTTATCAGAGAAGTTGTTTGCGATATGGTTGACCATATGATTGAACACGATTACCGCCTTTGCGATATCGACGGTCTGCCCACAACCTGGGCTGTATGGACTCCCTCCGAGCTAAACGGAAACAGCATGTGGCTCTGGGAAAAAGGTGTTAATTCACTTGAAATGCTCACCTTCCTTGACGTTGCATATCAAGTCAGCGGCGATGAAAAGTACAGAGAAGAATTTATGCGTCTTGCTATCGACGAGCATTTTATCATCAATTCTGCACAGCACAAAAAGCACGACGGTCACGTTACTCATATCGACGATAACCTCGGCTTTATGTGTACGTCAACAATTCTCCGCATAGAAAAAGATCCTGCAATCAGAAAATATCTTCTTATGGGTCTCAAGCATCATTGGGATTACGAAAGAATTGAAAATAATGCAACCTTCAACCTCATCTACGGTGCATTCACCGACGAAGTTTGCGACATCGATACGGCTATCAAGGGTCTGCGTGATCTTCCGCTTGATTTCGTTCAGCGCAAGATGATTAACAGCAACAGAAGAAATCTTGTTTACGACACCGAGCAGGAGCGTTGGGGCGGTGAGCGTCAGCTCAAGATTCCGCTTGATGCAGACCAGAAAATCGCCTACCACTGTGACCGCAATCCCTTCAGAGTTGACACAGGCAGACCTGAAAGAGCAAGTAGCCCGAGTACATATCTGCTTCCCTATTGGATCGGCAGATATTACGGTCTTATCGAAGAAGAATAACAAGGATTTAATATATGCAGACAATAACAAAAATACTTACATCTTTACTTTCGCTTCTGACGGTATTTCTTGAACTGTTTTCCGCTTTTCTCGGCAGCGGTACGGAAACACCTACAGAACCGCCCGTTACAACAGAACCGTCAACTTCGGTTACACAGCCGAGCAATCCCGATTCTGGCAACGGTGAAGGTAAATTTGTTTTTACCACCTATGGATGGGGGCACGGAGTCGGAATGAGTCAGGACGGAGCCATTCAGATGGCGAAAGACGGCAATGACTACGAAGAAATTCTGCTCAATTATTATACGGGAACAACAATCAAAACCGATTCGGATACTCCTACACATATAAAATACGGAGGTAAGAGCATACCGATTGTTGAATATCTTTGTCGCACTACCGAGCAGGAAATCGGACCGAGCTCACCCACAGAAGCACTAAAAGCACAGATTGTTGCGGTTTACACCTTTGCAAAATGGTATAACTTCGACGTTGCCGCAGATAGACACGCATACGATTACAACTATAATTATGAAGGTACAAACCTTCATAAAGCATGTCTCGACGTGCTCGGAATGAAGAATGATTCCTCAAAGCCGAAAGCTCCTTACGTTGATTATAACGGCAATGCGGCATTCACCTGCTATTTCGATTCCTGCGCAGGTAAAACAACCTCCGCAGCATCAACCTGGGGCGGCAATTATCCCTATCTTTGCGGTGGAAACCAAAGCCCCGAAACAGTTGAAATTGCAACAGCAGAATTCACTGTTGAAGAGATGAGAGCCCTTATTCTCGATTATGATGACACTATTATTCTTGAGAATAATCCCTCTCAATGGCTGAAAATCATTTTGCACGATTCGGCTTATAATTCCTCAATCGGCTACGTTGAAAAAATCAAAGTCGGCAACAGAGAAATCAGAGGTAACGCATTCAGAGGAAATGTTACCGACTATAAAATACGTTCACATTGCTTCAAAATGGAATATATTCCTGCGTAATCAAAACCGCCCTGTGGATATCCACAAGGCGGTTATTTTTATTCTGTTGCGTTTTGTCGGAGAGTTTCTCCTTCAAGACGATAGATAGTCCAGTCATCAAGTGGTCTTGCTCCGAGTGAAAGATAAAAATCAATGCTCGGTTTATTCCAGTCAAGGCAACACCATTCGAGTCTGCCGCAATCTCTTTCAACAGCAATTGAAGCAAGTTTTTTGAGAAGAGCCTTACCATAGCCCTTCCCTCGGAAATCAGGAAGCACAAACAAATCCTCAAGATAAATTCCCGCTCTGCCGAGGAAGGTTGAGAAATTATGGAAGAAAAGAGCGAAGCCGACCTTTTTGCCGTCCTCAAGACCAAATATTACTTCTGCCTTTTTCATTTCAAAAATCCATTCTTTCAGAAGCTCTTCGGTTGCAACTACGTCCTTTGACATATTCTCATATTCAGCAAGAAGATTAATGAAAGAGAGAATATCACTGCAATCATTTTTAGTAGCATAAACTATTTCAAAGCAGCTCATTTAAGGTAATCTCCCTTCATAGCTGCACTGTTGATTACGTAACCGAGAACCTGAACTGCGTTTCTCTGAAGCTCACCGAGGGTTATACCGTTTTT
>JAGBUT010000152.1 GCA_017630695.1 Clostridia bacterium | reverse complement strand
TTATAACCTCTGTATTCAAGATATCTGCGAAGAACGTCAAAAACACAGATGGGTCTTGCATTACCAATATGAATATAATTATAAACTGTAGGTCCGCAAGCATAAATCTTGACTTCACCATCGTTTACGGGAACAAAATCGACTTTTTCTTTTGTAAGTGTGTTAAATACTTTCATATATTAATCCTCCTTGTTAAGCTGTTTTTTCAACATTATAATTTCATTTTCAAGCCTTGAAATTTCCTGCGCAACGGGATCAGGAATGTCAACCTGATTAAGGTCGTCTACTCTGATTCCGTCTTTCTTTACAACCATAGCAGGAACACCGACGGCAGTTGAATTTGCTGGAATATCGTGAAGAACAACGGCACCTGCCGCAATTCTTGAGTTATCACCGATTACAAGCGGACCAAGAACTTTGGCACCTGCACCAACCATAACGTTATTACCGATTGTAGGATGACGTTTGCCGGTATCTTTACCGGTACCGCCAAGAGTTACACCCTGATAAATCGTAACGTCATCACCGATTTCAGCTGTTTCACCGATAACAACACCCGTGCCGTGGTCGATGAAAAATCTTTTGCCGATTTTAACTGCAGGATGAATTTCAATACCCGTCTTTTTAGATGCTCTCTGCGAAATCCATCTAGCCATAAAAAACATATTGTGAACGTAAAACCAATTTGCAAGTCTGTGCAGTCTGATAGCTTTCAGACCCGGATAAAGCAAATATATTTCAAGTGCCGACCGTGCCGCAGGGTCACGGGACTTAACACAAGCGATATCTTCTCGCAACTGTTTGAACATCAGAACACCTCCATAAAAACAAAAAAATCCTCCGCAGTCAAAAAGACCACGGAGGCGTAATTAAACGCGGTTCCACTCCTGTTTATAACTCTAGGTCAACGCATAATCGTTAACCGAATCTTTAACGCAGATTATACGCACAAAGATACTGTTATTTCCCTCTGTGTGCCGTCAGGTGCACTTCACCGCAATAGCATAAGAAGCATTTTCAGCTGCCTGCTTCCTCTCTGATATGATTCTTACGGTTACTCTCCTGCCGATAGCATTTGAATATCATATGCATTATATGTTTTTTTAGTAAAATTGTCAATCGGAAAAATCAACAAAATCATATTGAAATATCAACAACTTTTACACCGTCAACGATATATTTTACACCCGATATAATTGTTAACACCACAGTTATGCAAAGCATTACATTTGATGCAATGCTGAGTATTGAAAAATCAAGTGAAAAATATTCAAAGAGATGAATCGCCAAAATAATTATAATTGAGAAAACCATCTGACTGACTGTTTTTAATTTGCCCCAGATACCTGCAGGGATTACAACACCTTGTGCGGCTGCAACTAATCTGAAGGAAGTTACAAGAAACTCTCTTGTGAGAATTATCATAACAATCCAGATGTTGCAAATTCCAAGCTGCATAAACGAAAGTAATGCAGCGGTTGTGAGCATTTTATCAGCAAGAGGGTCGCAAAGTTTTCCAAACGTTGTTATAAGATTCATTTTTCTTGCGATTTTGCCGTCCAGCATATCTGTAAACGATGCGGCGATAAAAATAAATGCAGCAACAAGATAATGATACGGAAAATCAATAAGCATTGCGGCAAGAAAAAATGGAGTCAAAACAATTCTTAAAACAGTAAGTTTATTAGGTAAATTCATAAAAACTCCTTTTTATGAAATATCTTTTCCGATTAAGTCATATTCATTCATACCGATAACTTCTACCTGAACGAAATCGCCATTTTTATAGCTGTTTTCAGTTGTAAACATTATTTTTCCGTCAATTTCAGGAGCGTCCATATATGTTCTGCCACTGTAACTGTCAGAATATCCGTCGTAATCCTCAACGAGAACAGTATAAATTTTGCCGATTCTTTCGTGATTCTTAACGTTGACGATATCAATCTGATCATCCATTATAATTTCGCCTCTGCGAAGCTTTGTTTCATCATCAACCTGGTCTTCAAAATCAAATGAAGGTGTACCTTCCTGCGGTGAATAGGAGAAACATCCAAGCCTGTCAAACTCAACCTCATTAACAAATTCAGCAAGAGTTTCGAATTCTTCTTCACCTTCACCGGGGAATCCGATAATGAAAGTCGTTCTGATAACCGCATCGGGCATTGCTTCACGGATTCTAGCTATTGTGTTGCGAAGATATGCATTATCTCCCCTTCTGTTCATAGCTTTGAGGATTTTGTCATCAGCATGCTGAAGAGGAAGATCAATATAATGAAGAACCTTGGGTTGACGAGCCATTGTTTCAAGCAGTTCATCGGTAATTTTATCAGGATAACAGTAAAGAAGTCTAATCCATTCAATACCGTCTATTTCACAAAGAGCATCAAGAAGCTCAGGGAGACGAAGTTTGCCGTAAAGGTCAATACCATAGCTTGTTGTATCCTGCGCAATAAGAATGAGTTCCTTTGTACCTGCATCGGCAAGAGCTTTTGCTTCATCAACAAGAGTTTCGAACTCAACGCTTCTGAAATCACCGCGGATTGAAGGAATAGCACAATAGGTGCATCGGTTTGAACAACCGTCGGCAATTTTAAGATATGACCAATATTCAGGTGTAGTGAGAAGTCTTTCACCAACAAGAGGAAGCTTTGAATTGTCAGGCATATCATAAGCTTTTTCACCCTCAATAACACGCTTGACAATATCAGCAATATCACCGTTTGCGCCGATGCCGATAACGGCATCAACCTCGGGAATTTCACTGAATATTTCTTCCTGATGACGCTGAGCAAGACATCCTGTAACGATGATCTTCTTAACAATGCCCTCCTCTTTAAGCTGTGCCATATCAAGAATATTTTCAATTGCTTCACGCTTTGCATCATCAATAAATCCGCAAGTGTTGATAATTACCGCATCAACACCATCATAGCAATCGGCAATCATAAAATCATTTTTATCAAGAAGAGCAAGCATTCTCTCGGCATCAACCTGATTTTTGGGGCATCCGAGTGAAATCATACCAATTTTATACATCGCTGAATTCCTCCGTTTCAACCTCATACTGACGAAGTGCCGATTGAATATCAGACCATCTATATCCAAGGCGTTGAAGTGCCGCAACAGTTTTGCGAACACCTTTTTCGTCATCGAGGTAACGAAAATATTTTTTTCTTATTAAATCTATAATACGCAAAATCGGCTCATTGTCAAGTTTTCCTGCAGCTTCAAGTGCAATTTCTCGCGAAATCCCCTTCCTGCAAAGTTCTGAAACAATGCCGTTTATACTCATACCCTTACGTTCAAAAAGATCTTTAGCATAAATTTCAGCAACTCTTTCGTCATCAATATAGCGGAACTCTTTAAGCCTATCAACAGCGTTCAGGGCATATTCCTTTTTATGACCCTTTTGAACAAGTTTCGTAACAAGCTCTTTTTCGCTGTGGTCACGATACGAAAGAAGCCTTAACCCTGCAATAAAAGCGCAACGGGAGCCGACGGCATCAAAAAATGCCGCCTGCTCCTCATCATTAATCAATTCAATGCCATGATACGGACTGCCGTACCAATACTCGGCATCAACGGTAAATTTATACTCACCGTCACAAAGAATATGAATCTTATTCTGTTTTCCGATATTAACAGAAATTTTCATTTATCAATCATCATCGTCCACAACAATATCAAGCTTTGCTCTTGCACTTGCCTTGGTTGTCGGCTGGGGTGCAGGAGGCTCGGGCATTGTGGGTCTGGGTTTCTTTATTTTTGAAGCAGACGCAGCTTCATTGAGTGCATAAACAACTTTATCGTTAATTTCTTTAAAAAGAGCAGGATCATTCATAAGCATTTCTCTTGTGTTATCTCTGCCTTGTGCAAGACGCATATCACCGTAAGAGAACCAAGCGCCACTCTTCTGAAGAATACCAAACTTAACACCGAGATCAACGATTTCACCGTCTCTTGAAATACCTCTGCCGTAAAGAATATCAAATTCAGCCTCTTTGAAGGGGGGAGCAACCTTATTCTTGACAATCTTTGCTCTGGTGCGGTTACCGATAATTTCACTGCCTGCACCCTTGAGAGCTTCAGATCTGCGAACTTCAATACGCATTGTTGAATAGAATTTAAGAGCACGTCCACCCGTTGTAACTTCGGGATTGCCGTAAACAACACCGACTTTTTCACGAAGCTGATTAATAAATATAATAATAGTATTTGACTTTGCAACTGCACC
>JAGBUT010000151.1 GCA_017630695.1 Clostridia bacterium | reverse complement strand
ACTCTTTTCTGCGGTTAAACCCGATGAAAACGCAAAAATCCTCGACCTCGGCACGGGTGCAGGTTTCCCCGGTATTCCGCTTCTCATCACCCGACCCGATATATGCCTGACAATGGTTGACAGCACCGCAAAGAAACTCCGCTACGTTGCAGACACCGTTGAAAAGCTCGGTCTTGAGGCGGAAGTGCTCCACGCAAGGGCAGAGGAGGCAGGCAAATCTCCCGAATACCGTGAGCAATATGATATCGTTTGCTCACGTGCGGTTGCTGCGCTGAACGTTCTGAGCGAATTCTGCTTGCCGTTCGTCAGAGTTGGCGGCATATTCGTTGCAATGAAGAGCGCAAAAGCAGAGGAAGAAATTGCTGCCGCAAAGAAAGCAATCGGTATTCTTGGCGGTAAGATCGTTGATAAGAAAACGTTTACTTTATCCGACGGCGGTGAAAGAACGCTGATTATCATCAAGAAGATATCGCAGACTTCGCCAAAATATCCGAGAGTGTCGGCTCAAATCTCAAAAAAGCCTCTTTAATTTAATATTCCTTGTCGATTGAAAGAGTTTTTTATCGACCGAAATGATTGGACAATCCCTCCGTTTGATGCTATGCTTTAAGCAACGAAGCACCGAACGGGGGGATTTTTTGAAGAGCAGTAAATACAAAATTGGCGGACAGATTCTTCTGATACCGCAAGAGGATATATATCCGAATCCGAATCAGCCGAGAAAACGCTTTGATTTTGATGAACTCGAGGGTCTTGCTCAAAGCATAAGACAAAACGGTATTATCCAACCTATTGTTGTCAGAATTAATGAGCAGGGGAAATATGAGCTGATTTCAGGCGAAAGGCGACTTCGTGCATCAAGACTTGTGGGTTTAACCCGTCTGCCTTGTATCCTGATGGATGCAACCGATGAAAAATCCGCATTGTTTGCCCTGATAGAAAACGTTCAGCGATGCGACCTTGAGTTTTTTGAAGAAGCGTGTGCAATTGAAAAACTGATAACCGATTACGGTATGACGCGTGAGGATATCTGCAAAAAACTCGGCAAAGCACCCACAACAATTTCAAATAAGCTTCGGCTTTTGAGAATCCCCGAAGATATACGGCACAGAATAACGCACGAAAATCTCACCGAGCGCCACGCAAGAGCACTACTTCGCCTGACAAGTTTCAGCCAGATGGAGCGAGCAATCTCAATAATTGCAGAAAAAAGATTGACCGTTTCAGAAAGCGAAAAACTGATTTCACAGATTATCATAAACGATTCGGGCAAAAAGCAACCGCCCGTCAAACTTTTCAAGGACGTGCGGATCTTCGTAAACACTCTTAACCACGCAGTTGACACTATGCGTCGTGCAGGAATCGATGCCGACTCCGCCAAGAGTGAAACGGACGAATATATCGAATACATAGTCCGAATCCCCAAAAGCAAGGGCTGTGTTATCAAGGCAAAGAAGAATTCGGCATAATTAATCAGAGTTCCACCAATTACCATATCTTTCTCTTTCACACCCACATCCAAGCGGAGAGGACAGGCTTTTTGCCTGTCCTTTTCGCTTTTCACGGCAATGTTTCACGTGAAACACAAAAAATTTTCAAAATATGTTCCATTTGCGGCTTTGTTATGTTATACTTAACACATCGGTTTATATAATGTAATAAATATAGGAGAGATAATTTTGGGAAAAACCGTTGCAATTGTTAACCAGAAAGGCGGAGTTGGCAAAACAACCTCCGCTGTTAACCTCACCGCCGCACTCGGCAGTAAGGGATATAAAGTTCTGCTTGTAGATATCGACCCCCAGGGTAACTCAACAAGCGGTCTCGGAATCAATAAAAAAGGTCTTGAACGTTCATCCTACAGCGTAATCATCGGCTCTTGCCCCGCAAAAGATGCGATTGTTCAGACTCCTTATAAAAATGTTTGGGTAATGCCCTCAAGTATGGATCTCGCAGGTGCAGAACTTGAACTTGTTGAAATTCAGAAAAGAGAGTCCCGTTTACGCAACGCACTCGCAACAGTCAAGGATAGCTTTGATTTCATCTTCCTTGATTGCCCTCCGTCACTTGGTCTCATCACTCTCAACGGTCTCTGCTCCGCAGACACTCTGATGGTTCCGATTCAGTGCGAATTCTACGCTCTTGAAGGTCTGACCCAGCTCATCGCAACCGTCAGAACAGTCAAGAGACTCTACAATCCTTATATTGAAATCGAAGGCGTTCTTCTCACAATGTATGACGGCAGACTCAATCTCACCCAGCAGGTTGTTGAGGAAGTCAAGAAATGCTTCCCGAAAAAAGTTTATTCAACCGTCATCCCAAGAAACGTTCGTCTTTCAGAAGCTCCGAGCTTCGGTCAGCCCGTTATGTATTATGACAAATCGTCAAAAGGCGCTAACGCATATCTCGATCTGGCAGACGAATTCATTAAACTTAATAAATAAGGAGAAAAATTATGGCACCCAAAAAAGGCGGTCTCGGCAGAGGAATCGATTCTCTGCTTATAGATAATTCAATAGAAGAAAACAGCTCCTCTCAAGCTGTTATGCTTAACCTCCTTGACATTGAGCCCAACAAGGAGCAGGCAAGAAAACAATTTGACGACGCTGCACTTTCCGAGCTTGCAGATTCAATTGCTCAGCACGGTGTTTTGCAGCCGTTACTTGTCCGCCCCATTTTTGGCGGCGGTTACCAACTCATCGCAGGTGAAAGAAGATGGCGTGCAAGCCGCATTGCAGGTCTTACTCAGGTACCCGCAATCATTAAAGAGCTTTCCGATGAAGATGCAGCCGTTATTTCTTTAATAGAAAATTTACAGCGTGAAGACCTTAACCCCGTTGAAGAAGCTTTCGGCTTCGCAAGTCTTATCAGCGATTTCAATCTCACACAGGAAGAAGCAGCAAAGAAGGTCGGCAAATCCCGTCCTGCAGTTGCAAACGCACTCCGCCTGCTCAAGCTTCCCGAAAAGGTAATTGACTACGTGAGAGAAAATAAACTCTCCGCCGGTCACGCAAGAGCAATCGCTGCAATCGACGATGAAAAGACGGCTATCTTCGCTGCTGACACAGTTATCGAAAAAGGTCTTTCCGTAAGAGAAACAGAAAGAATGGTTAAGGCTCTCACTGCAGAGAAAAAAGCTAAAAAGCCTTCAAAATCAAGACACACATTCTTTGACGAGGTTGAGCTTTCTCTCAACAATTCTCTCGGCAGAAAAGCAAAGGTTGTTACCAAAGAGGGCAAGGAATGCGGTACTCTCGAAATCGCCTTTTTCGATAAGGATGACCTTGCAAGAATCGCAAAAATACTTTCCGCTTTGGAATAATACAAATTCAGACCATTTTGTATAACCTTTTGCGTTTTATTGACAACACGTTACAAATTATGCTATAATGTAACATATCAATTCAAAAAGAAGGATATGTTATGAAAAAGCATCTTGCAAACATAATCAGCTCGAGCAGAGTTTTTGGTGCAATTGCACTGTTTTTCTTCAGCAACATCACAACCCCTTTTCTTATAATTTACGTTCTCTGCGGCATTACCGATCTTATCGACGGTCCGATTGCAAGAAAAACAAACAGCACAAGTCCCCTCGGTGCAACGCTTGATACCGTCGGAGACGTGGCAACTTATCTTGCCCTTACAAAAGTGTTGGCAATGCAGAAACTTGTTCCCGGCTGGATTCTTATCTGGATTCTCAGCGCAGGCGTCATTTTCGGAATCGATGCCCTCATCGCAAAGAAAAGGCTCGGCAAACTCTATCTGCCCCACACCTGGCTCGGCAAAGTTTTCGGCGGTACGGTATTTGTGCTACCCATTGCGATGCAGTTTATGGAAGGCTACGTCTGGATGTCTGTTATCTGCATAATTGCCACAATCCACTCAATCGAGCTTCTTTATATTATGTCAAAAACCAATACGGCAGATGATTTTGTGCCGAGTGTTTTTCATATTAACAAAACCTAAACAAAAACGGATTACGGAGAAAATTCTCTGTAATCCGTTTCTTTTATTCCTCTCTGATTTTGCCCAAAGCTTCAAGCGGATCAACGGTTTTTCCGTCGATACTGATTTCAATATGAAGGTGGTCGCCGTCACCCGACTCAACGGGAATATTGCCGAGCGTTCCGATTTTTTCACCCTTTGTAACTCTCGCTCCGTCAGGAAGCGTGCTTCCGCTTTTAAGACCGCAATATCTCACAAGCATACCGTCGCCGTGGTCAATTTCAACCACTGTGCCCCAAAAGCTGTCATCGTAAACCGAGGTGATAATCCCCTCCTCAACGGCTTCAACAGTGTTGCCTGCTGCACCACCGAAATCAACTCCGTTATGCACTCGCCAATCACCCATTGTTTTGCTGTAAACCATTTCTCCGTTGCTGTAATCCTTAACAACGTGATTGCCCATCGGCAGGTTGAAACTCTTTTTGCGCTCCGTTTCAGCTTCTGTTTTTTCCGTTGTCAGACGAAGGTCAGGTACTCCCGTTACCTCAACGTCAACAGCATCTGTTTCGGGTGCTGTTTCAATAAAAAGGCTCTCTTCCCAGACGATACTGAATCTTGAAAACCCTTCTTCCTCAATTGTTCCGCCCTTGCTCGGTGTAAGGCTGATAACCGCTGCAACCGCCACGGCAACCGCACAAATGCCGAGAGCAATATAAATATTTCCGTATTTGAAATTCTTTTTCATTCACTCTGCTCCTTCAAAAAGTTTACAAAGATATTTTGGTCCGAATATGAGTTTTTATTCCAAAACAACCCCAAAATAATTTTGATATTTGTGCGTATTTTTTCATTTACATACTTGATACTTTTAATATTTTCTGTCATAATAATAGGGTATAATTATAAATAGACTGGAAGTGTGTTCTTTTTGGATAACATAAAACTTGCTCAACTATTGTTTCCCCATATTGACAAAACTCCCGATTATTATGAGGAGCTTTACCCCGAAAGAGGTCTCGCTGAAGGTGCAAGAGTAACAAGATTTGCTCCCTCGCCCACAGGCTATCTCCACATCGGCGGACTTTTCGGTGCTCTTGTTGACGTGCTTACCTCACAGTCAACAGGCGGTGTTGCATATCTTCGAATCGAGGATACCGATAAAAAGCGCGAAATTGACGACGGTGTTTCAGCTATCATCAACGGCTTCGACTATTTCGGCGTTGAATTCAACGAAGGTGTAACCGGCTTCGGCACCGAAAAAGGTGCATACGGTCCCTACACCCAGAGCCAGCGCGCAGAGATTTATCAGACTATCGCAAAGAGCCTTGTTGAAAAGGGTCTTGCATATCCTTGCTTCTGCACAGCTGATGAAATCTCTGAAATCCGTGAAAAGCAGGAAAACGGCGGTGCTCTCATCCGAGGATATTTCGGCAAATGGGCAAAGTGCCGTGAGCTTACAATCGAAGATATTGAAAAGAATCTTGCCGAAGGCAAACCCTGGGTGCTCCGTCTGCGTTCAGAGGGTAACGAAGAGAAAAAGATTATTTTTGACGACGTTATCAGAGGCAAAATCGAAATGCCTGCAAATATAATCGACGAAGTTCTTCTTAAATCCGACGGTATCCCCACATACCACTTCGCTCACGCTTGTGATGACCATTTTATGAGAACAACTCACGTTATCCGAGGCGAAGAGTGGATTTCTTCCGTTCCCAAACATATCGAGCTTTTCAAAGCTTGCGGATATAAAGTTCCCAAATATGCTCACACCCCTCAGGTTCTCAAAACCGATGAAGAAACGGGCGACAAACGTAAGCTTTCAAAGAGAAAAGACCCCGAAGCAGCTGTCGGTTATTTCGTAGAGGGCGGTTTCCCGAAAGAAAGCGTTCTCGAATATCTTCTCACCCTCATCAACTCCAACTTTGAGGATTGGCGCAGAGCAAACCCGAAGGAGGATATTTCAAAATTCCCCTTCAACCTCAAGAAGATGAGTTCCAGCGGATGCTTATTTGACCTTATCAAACTCAATGACGTAAGCAAAAACGTTATCTCCGTTATGAGTGCAAAGGACGTTTACGAAAACATATCTGCATGGGCAAAGGTATACGACCCCGAATTTTATGATATTTTCACCGCTGATCCCGAATTCTCAACAGCGGTTATGAATATTGACCGTGAGAATCCCAAGCCCCGTAAGGATATCGCAAGATGGAGCGAGGTCAAGGATTACGTTTCATATTTATTCAAACCCCTTTATCAACCCGATTACACTCTGCCCGAAAACATTTCAAAGGCAGACGCTGTTGCAATCGCAGAAAAATATCTTACAGAGTTTGATCTTGCAGATGACAAAGACCAGTGGTTTGCAAGAATCAAGGATATGTGCGAGCCTCTCGGCTTCACTCCCAACGTCAAGGAATTTAAAAAGAATCCCGAAGCATTCAAGGGCCACGTCGGTGACGTTTCAACCGTTATCCGCATCGCACTCACATCAAGAAGAAATACACCTGACCTTTTCTCAATTATGCAGCTTCTCGGAGAGGACGAAATCAAAGCAAGACTTTCCGAAGCAATTGAGAGCTTCAGATAATTGCTCCACAGAAAGGATATATGATATATGGACGAAATGATTACCAACTCCAACTTTATCTATGATTTTATAGATGAAGACCTTGCAAACGGTGTCAACACAAGAATTCAGACCCGTTTCCCTCCGGAGCCCAACGGCTACCTTCACATCGGTCACGCAAAGGCTATCTGCATTGACTTCACAACTGCTGAAAAATACGGCGGTCTTTGCAACCTTCGTCTTGACGATACCAACCCCTCAAAAGAGGACGTTGAATACGTTGAAGCAATCAAGGAAGATATCGAATGGCTCGGTTTCAAATGGAATAAAGTTCTTTACGCATCAAGCTATTTCGATTTCATCTATGAATGTGCAATCAAGCTCATCAAAAAAGGCAAGGCTTACGTCTGCGACCTTTCAGCTGATGAAATCAGAGAATACAGAGGCACTCTCACAGAGCCCGGTAAAAACAGTCCCTACAGAGAGCGTTCAATTGAAGAAAACCTTGACCTCTTTGCAAGAATGACTGCAGGCGAATTTGCTGACGGTGAAAGAACTCTTCGCGCAAAGATTGATATGGCATCACCCAACATCAATATGCGTGACCCCGTTATCTACAGAATCGCTCACGTTACCCATCATCAGACAGGTGATAAGTGGTGCGTTTATCCGATGTACGATTTTGCTCATCCTCTTTCAGATGCAAGAGAAGGTGTAACATATTCACTCTGCTCTCTTGAATTTGAAAACCACAGACCTCTCTACGACTGGTTTATCAAAGAAATCGGCTTTGAAGAGCCCCCCAGACAGATTGAATTTGCCCGCCTTAACCTCAACTATTGCGTAACAAGCAAGAGATACTGCCTTGAAATGGTACAGAAGGGTATCGTTGACGGTTGGGATGATCCCAGAATGATTACCCTCAGCGGTATGAGAAGAAGAGGCTATCCCTCGGCAGCAATCCGTGAATTCATCAACCGCATCGGTGTTTCAAAGGCTGACAGCGTTGTTGATTACGGTCTGATTGAAGCTTGTGTCAGAGATAACCTCAACGAAAACGCTCCCAGAGCAATGGCAGTGCTTCGTCCTCTCAAGGTTATCATCGATAACTATCCTGAAGGTCAGAGCGAGGCAATCGAGGTTGAAATCAATCCTCTCAAGCCCGAGCTCGGCACAAGAACAGTTCATTTCTCAAAAGAAATCTTTGTTGAGAGAGACGACTTTATGGTTGAACCTCCCAAGAAGTATTTCAGACTCTTCCCAGGAAACGAAGTTCGTCTTAAGAGTGCGTACCTCGTAACCTGCAACAGCTGGGAAACCGATGAAAACGGTGAAATCACCTGCCTTCACTGCACTTACGACCCCGAATCAAAGGGCGGCGAAGCTCCCGATGGAAGAAAGGTCAGAGGCACTATCCACTGGGTCAGCGCAACAGACAGCACTCCTTGTGAAATCCGTCTCTATGACCGTCTTTTCGGTGCAGAAAATCCCTTTGTTGACGGCAAAGAAAATTATCTTAACCATCTTAATCCCGAATCTCTCGTTATCCTCGAAAACTGTCTCGTTGAAGGCGGCATCGGTAAATCAAAGCCCGGTGACACCTTCCAGTTTATGAGACAGGGCTACTATTGCGTTGACAAGACCTCAACCGAGGACAAGCTTGTTTTCAACCGCACAGTTGCTCTCAACACTTCGTGGAAATAATCGTCAGGAAAGGATTTTTTCAATGAAATACTTAATGAAAGTTGTTAATGCTCTTATTGCAGCAGCAATTTTTCCCGTTGCAATTTTTCTCAACTTTATTTTCGTTCAGATCGGCACTACCGAAAGTGCAATGTCAATCTTCCAGATGTTCGGAGCTGAAGCTACCGGTGTAGGTATTGAAGAATCGCTTTCTCTTTATAATTTCTATCAAATCTATAAAGGCGACCACTACCTCTCAGATTTGTTAAAAAATTCATCTGGTCCGTTTATGTGGCCTCAGGCTCTCGAACCCCTCAACGGCAGACTGATTGCTTTTGCTGTTTTCTTCGTAATTTGTATTCTTATCGCGCTCTTCATCCTTATCTGGTCAATCTGCAGCGATAAGAGACTCCCCGTTATTATTGCAGCAGCAGGCGGCATTCTTTCAGCAGCTATTATGACTGCTTGTTTCAATTCCGCTGCAAATATGCTTACAAGCGGAACAATCCCTCTCTTCTCTCTTTTTGAGCAGGGACTGATCACAGACCTTCTTAGCGGTCTTGTTGGTGTTGATACTCTTATGCTTGGCGGATTCCATTCGGGATTCTTCATCATCTTTATCGGCATCATCCTTTGGACCGGTGCATTTATGCTTGTTGATTTAGGCGAAGAAAAATAAAAATAACCCTCGGAGAATGATAAGTTCTTCCGAGGGTTTTTCTTTAATAGTTTGCTTTGTTTGCAAGGTCAATTGCCGAGTTTCTGACACTATCAACCGTAATATTTGAACAGCCGTAAATCGAATTCTGAAGATCCTGTGCCGCTTTCACGTAGTCAACAATCCATACGTCGAGATTACCCGTATAAGTCTGATATCCGTTAAAGCTTTTTCTGTTTGCCGTATCGGGAGCAATCCGGCTCTCAATTTCAAAATCAATCCAGTTTTCATTCATTGCATCCGCCGCAAGAGCAATAAGCTCAAGGTCGTCACAATCGGTTGAAACGTAAGGCATAATCGAAAGCAACGCATTCTGCGCCTCTTCCATAGAGAGTTTGCTGATTTCAGACATATAGGCCTTGATGAGTCGTCTTTGACGCTCTGTTCTTTCAGGCTCACCGTCAAGCTTTCGGATTCTTGCAAAATAAAGCGCCTCTTCACCGTTGAGCTTAACGTTTGTGCCGCTTTTATAAGTGTTCACACCGCTTGTTTTATTCATATAATCAGCTTCCGCTTGAGTAATATTTACGTGAACGCCACCGATTTCATCAACCGCCGCAACAAAAGATTCGAAATCAATAATCGCATAATGGTCAATTTTTATTTTATAGTTTGCCGAAATAACTTCAACAAGCTTTTCAGCTCCACCCCAGGCATAAGCGTGGTTTGTTTTATCGTATCTGTCCTGACCTTTTATATTCATATAGGTATATGAATCACGAAGAATTGAGGTCAGCGTTATTTTCTTTGATTTTCTGTCAATGCTGATAAGAATCGTTGCATCGGAACGGCTCGAACCATCAACGTCATCCTCACCGATAAGAAGAATATTCATAACGTTTCTGTTGCTCATACAATCACCGTCATTGGTTGCCCAACCTTTGATAAGCTCCTTGACAGAAGAAGCATCGGTGATATCCGAAATCGGTGCGAATTTTTCAGGGAGAGTGTCTGCAGGTAAATCGGAAACTACCTGAGAATCAGCTTCAGTTATAATTTCAGTTGTAGTTTCTTCAACAACGCCGGATTCAGTGCAGGATACAAGAGAAAAAACCATTATAACGGCAATAATAAACGAAATTATTTTTTTCATTTTTGCTCCTCCATAACTTCTGTCAAATCATCTGTTTTCTTCTTTTTCAGAGTCTTAACGGCATATCTGATAACCCAAACAATAAGAACAATCGGAATTGCAACTGCAACAATAACAATAAGCTTCTGCATCGGAATATAATCATAAAGACCGTCACCGAGAAGTGTAAAAAGAAGAATTCTCGGCAGAATACCTGCAAGAGAAACTGCAATATACTGACCGAAAGGAGTTCTCATCGCACCAAGAAGGAGGCTTACAAGGTCAATCGGGAAAGGTGAAACTCTGATTGCAAACAAAGCGGAAAGCTTGTTTTTACTCTGCATTTTAAGAAGCTTTTCGCCGTATTTTGTGGATTCAACCTTTTCAACAACCTTTTTGCCACCCATAACCATACCGAAAAGATAGGTTGAAATGATTTCAAGCGTGATGCCGACAGAGTTGATAATCATTGCAGTTTTCCAGTCAAACGCCATACCGACGGCAATATATATAATATTTGCAGGAACAACAAAAGTAAGCGATTTAATAAGATAAATACCGAGAATGCTGATAACCGCAACTGCGAAATTGCCTGATGCATCAACGATTGCTCTCACGTCGATATTTTTAAGCTCATCATATTTAAGAATAATAACGGCAATAATAATAACCGAAATCATAATTCTGGCTACAAGACCGATAATTTTTTTTGTTTGGGGATTGATATCCTTCAAGTTTTTTGCCTCCAAGACTGTATTATTAATCAATCATACTCTAATTATGTGATTAAAGCAAGAAAAAAACAAATAATTAACAAATTTTTTATAGACACATTTGTTTCTGTATGCTATACTACTTTAGTATATATATAAAAATTATGTTTGAAGGAGGGATTGAATATGATGACCGCAAAAGACAAGATTCAACGTGCATCTGCCGCTGTTGCATTCGACGGCATTTATAAGTACGTTAAAAAGAATCCTGTCGAAAACCTCATCAAGCTTATCAATCTTTCTGAAAAACTTATGGGCGGCGCTTTTCCTGCGAAGAATTTCGAAGCATTCCGTAACGCAGTTCAGGATTCCGAAAACGTCTGGAATCAGTTTGCGATGAATATCATCAATGACCTTGATAAAGACGTTATTAAAAAAATGCTTCTTGCTCTTGGTCTCGGCGCAGGTGTCAACGGAACAAAAGCCGTTCGTGAAAACAGAGAAAAATATAAGTGCAATATTCCGTTTACTCTTCTTTTTGACCCCACAAGTGCTTGTAACCTTCGTTGCAAGGGCTGTTGGTCAGCTGAATACGGTCACAAATCCAACCTCACTCTTGATGAAATGAGAAGCATCATTAATCAGGGTACTGAGCTTGGCACTCATTTATATATGCTCACGGGTGGTGAGCCTCTCATCAAAAAGGATGAAATTCTCACTCTTTGCCGTGAAAATCCCGATTGTGCTTTCCTTGCATATACAAACGCAACCCTCATCGATCAGGAATTCTGTGACAGAATGAAAGAAGCAGGCAACCTTGCTCTTGCTTTGAGTATTGAGGGTAACGAAGAAAGCAACGACTTCCGCAGAGGCAACGGTTCATATGCAAAAACAATCGCCGCAATGGATCTTCTCAAGAAAAACGGTCTTTTCTTCGGAATTTCAGTTTGCTATACAAGCAAAAACGTTCCTTCAGTAACAAGCGACGAATTTATGAACCTTATGGTTGAAAAGGGTGCAAAATTCGCTCTTTATTTCGCATATATGCCCGTCGGTCACGATGCAGTGCCCGAGCTGATTCCCCAGCCTGATGACAGAGTTCATATGTATAAATGGCTCCGTCAGGTAAGAAACAGCAAAACGGGTAAACCGATTTTTGTTCTTGATTTTCAGAATGATGCCGAATACGTTGGCGGATGTATCGCAGGCGGCAGAAACTATTTCCATATTAATTCCGAAGGCGATATGGAGCCCTGCGTTTTCATTCATTATTCCGATTCAAATATCAGAACTCACACTCTGCTTGAGGCTCTCAAGAGACCTCTTTTTCAGGCATATTATCACGGTCAGCCGTTCAACGATAACCATCTGAGACCCTGCCCGATGCTTGAGAATCCTGATTGTCTGCGCAAGATTATTGCGGAAACGGGCGCAAAATCTACTGATTTGATTTCACCCGAAAGCGCAGAAGTTCTCTGCTCAAGATGCGATAAATTTGCCGCAGCATGGAAACCCGTTGCAGAAGAGCTTTGGAATTCAACAAAGCATCCCAATCCGAAAACACAGTTTTACCGTGACACTCCCGAGGGAAAAGCGGCTCTTGACAAAAAAGGTTGACGGTGTTACAATAACAATACAAACAAAAAAACCAAAGGGGTGCTGACTTTAAGTCGGCTGAGATTATACCCTCAAACCTGATCCCGGTAATGCGGGCGTAGGAAAAGGCATAATTGCAGTTTTTGCGCCCAACGTTTTATTTGCGTTGGGCGTTTTTGTTTGCTCCCCGAGAAAGGAACTTTCTTATGTCAAAAAAAGTAACAAAAAACCACTCACTCGCTGAAAGTGCAATAATGCTTGCTCTTTCAATCGCTCTTTTTGCGGTTTCCGATGCGTTACCGTGGCCGTTTCTTTACGGCGGAGGCTTCTCGCTTTTCGGTCAGGTGCCGATAATCGTTATTTCCTACCGTCACGGACTTAAAAACGGTCTTGTTGCATCAACGGCACTTGCTCTTTTTGAGATGATTATGGGCTTCAAAAATTTCAGCTACGTAAGCGGAATTATCGCCTGGCTTATCGTTGCGTTTGCAGATTATATTATTGCATTCGGCTGCCTCGGTCTTGGCGGAATTTTCAAAGATAAATTCAAAAACCAACACGCAGAACTCGTAGCGGGCGGAATCGTTGTTTGTTTCATCAGATTTATCTGCCATTTTATCAGCGGTGTTACAATCTGGGCAGGATATGCACCCGAAAATATGCTTGTAGGCGTTTATTCACTTGTTTATAACGGTTCATATATGCTCATTGAAACGATAATCACCATTATCGGACTTTTTGCCGTCAGTGCGGCATTTAATTTAAAAAAGAAAAATCTCAGATAAAAAATTCCCGTGTACGTTTTTGTACACGGGAATTTTTCATTCTTCGGGCCACCATTCGCTTTCCCAGATGCGTTTCTGAATTGATTTTCTGATTTCTTCAACCTTACCGAAATCCATTGCATCAATATATATGCTTTCAAGCTCATCGTGAATTTCTTTTGCACTTTTCAGGGCAGAAAATACTTCTTCAATCAGCTCTTTAGATGCTTTTTTTGCAAAATTGAGTTTTGCACGGCTGTATCTCATACCGTCGGAATCATAAAATCTTCTCAATGAAACGTATTTTGCTCCTTCAGGTGCAGGGGAGCAGAATCTGTCTTTTGTAAAGAATCCCAATCCTAATTGCGGAATGATAATATGACGGATTTTCTTTTCGTTACCGATAAACGGACTCGAAATAACGTTAAATCCCGAAGCAAGAGCATAAGTGCGTATTTCTCCTATTATTATTGCTGCCGCAATACCGAAATCATCTTCAAAAACAGTTTTTCTGATGCACATTTCGTCAACCGTACTGTCAAGAAACAAATATCCTTTCGGAGTTATCGCATCAAGAAGTCTCATTTTTTCAAGACCGATTTTGCCCGACGGTCTTTTAAAATTTCTTGCCGAAATTCTTGCTGCATAACGTTCGAGTCTGCGTCTGTCAACGTTTTCACGGCAAATTTTTTCTCCGTCACCGTAAACGGAAAATGCAGACTCAATAAATCTTCTGCATCGTTTATGGCAAGCTTTATTTTTATCAGTCAGCTCAATAATTTTTCCACTTTTTCCACGCAATTTTTCTTTATCCCAACAATCACCGAGATTAATTATTTCACCGCTTGCCGCAGGATATTCGGGATCCATTGTGTGAGGTGACGTTGCATCCGCAATACAAATTCTCAACGACGGAATGATAATACCGTCAAGGGAATCAGGGTCAGACGAACACAAAATCCTTTCGCAGGCAATATCCTTGCTTTCAATTTCTTCCGCAATAATTTTCATAAATGATGATTTTCCGGTACCCGGTCCGCCTTTTATAAAATACGTATATTGTCCTTCAATTTTAGGTGCAAGGGAATCAAAAAGCGAAAAAAATACGTTTTTACCGCTTGACCCCAGAAAATATGCAGGTTTCATATTTTGCCTCCTTTGGTGCCGTTACTAACAAGATATTCGCAAATAAATAAAATTGTGAAAAAAGATGTGATTTTAATATTATTTTTTTAAAATAAACATTGAAAACTGAAAATTTCACTTGATATTATTATATTTATAATATATAATATATTTAAGCAGAGCTTTATTTTGGTCATGTGGCGTGTGGGTCCTGTGCGACAGGATACCGTGAACCATGTCAGGCGGGTGAACCGAGCAGCATTAAGCGGACAATCTTGTGCGCCACAGTCTGCCTGCCGCCATATGACCAAGGCAAAGCTCTCTTTTTGTTAAAGAAGAATCACGAGGAGTGAAAAGAATGTATCAGGCATTATACAGAAAATGGAGACCGAAAAGTTTCAGCGACGTTTATGGTCAGCCGCACGTTACAAGAACTCTTCAGAGTCAGCTCGAAAGCGGAAGAATTTCTCATGCCTATCTTTTCACAGGCTCTAGAGGTACGGGTAAAACAACTTGTGCAAAAATTCTTTCAAAGGCGGTTAACTGCCTTAATCCTATCGACGGCAATCCTTGTAACGAATGTGAAATTTGCCGCGGAATTGATAACGGCTCAATTCTTGACGTTATTGAAATCGACGCAGCAAGTAACAACGGTGTTGATAACATCCGTGACCTTCGTGAAGAAGCAAACTTCACTCCCGTAAATGCAAAATACAGAGTTTACATTATTGATGAAGTTCATATGCTTTCAATCGGCGCTTTCAACGCTCTTCTTAAAACACTTGAAGAACCGCCGTCACACGTTATTTTTATCCTTGCAACAACAGAAATTCATAAATTACCTGCAACCATTCTTTCCCGTTGCCAGAGATTTGATTTCAAACGAATTTCTCCCGAGGATATAACTGCAAGACTTATTTACGTTTCTGAAAAAGAAAACGTTACTCTTACAGAAAACGCTGCAGCACTTATAGCAAGAATTGCCGACGGCGGTATGAGAGATGCTCTCTCGTTGCTTGACCGTTGTTTTGCAATGGGAAATAACATAGATGAAAACGCTGTAAGCTCTGCAGCAGGCATTGCCGGTACAGTTCATCTTTTCTCTTTCAGTGAATATATCGCAAAGGGCGATTTTACATCTGCTCTCAAGCTTGTTTCAAAGCTTCATAACGAATCGTGCGATATTGATTCTCTTTGCACTGAACTCACTCTACATTTCAGAAACCTTATGGTTGCAAAAACCGTCAAGGAATGTGACGGTCTGATTGTTTGCTCAAAGGATGAGCTTGAAAAAATCAAAATCAGAGCTTCTGAACTTAAACTTTCAAAAATTCTTTCTTGCATTGAAATTCTTGAAAAAGCTGCAGCAAACATTAAAAATGCCGTAAATAAAAAAATTCAGCTTGAAGCGGCAGTAATTAAGATGTGTGCACCCGCTGCAACAGTCGGAATCGGAGAAGAGCTTGAAACAAGAATTTCTGCTCTTGAAGAAAAAATAAATTTTCTTTCAGCAGGCAGACCCGTTGATAATACTCCTGCACCCGAAAAGAAAGAAGAAATAACAGAAACACCTGCTTCTCCCGAAACAGTAACTTCTGTTGAACCCGAAACATCTACACATACTCCTTTTGAAACAACTTCAGCAGAAAAACCTGCAGAAACTTCAGCAGAACAAAAGCAGATTGTTGACGACGGTCCGTTCTATAATTGGTCTGACGTTCTCGAGGCGCTCAAAAAATATGATATTCCGCTTTTCGGAATCCTTGCAACGTCAACTGCAGTTATTAAAAACGGCAGGGTAATTATTAATTCTGAAAATCCGACTCTTTATGATTTTATCTGCGCTGATACTCATTCAAGAGAACTCGCAAGAGCTATTTATGAAGTACTCGGTCAGAAAATGAAAATTGCAGTTTCAAATTCGGAAAAATCAAAGACGGCAACAAGTCCCCTTGAAGATTTAAAAAATAAAATAAATAATTTTAATAACAATTAATTATATCGGAGGAAAAATTAATGAAAGCAAGAATTCCCGGCGCTCCTCAGGGCGGCAATATGATGAAAAAAATTCAGGAAATGCAGGAAAATATGCAGAGAATCCAGCAGGAGGTTGAAGCTTCAGAATTTTCTTCCACCGTTGGCGGCGGCGCAGTTGAAGTTATTGTAAACGGTGCTCACGAAGTTGTTGCTGTTAACCTTAAGCCCGAAATCGTTGATCCCGACGATATCGAAATGCTTCAGGATCTTATCATCTCCGCATTCAATGAAAGCATCCGCAAGGCAAACGAAGCAATGGAAAAAGGTATGGAAAGCGCTAAAGGCGGTCTCTCCATCCCCGGTCTGTTTTAATGAGCAGCTTTACTCCTTCTCTTGATAAACTCATCGAACAGTTTGCAAAGCTTCCTTCCGTCGGTAAAAAAAGTGCTCAAAGACTCGCTTTTCATATTCTTTCTATGAGCGAAACCGAAGCAAAAACTTTCACGGAAACAATTGAAAAAGCAAGAAATTCAATTAAACGCTGTGAAATTTGTTGCAATCTTACTGATAGCCAGATTTGCACCGTCTGTTCATCACAATCAAGAGACAAATCAGTTATCTGCGTTGTTGAAGATCCCAGAGACGTTATTGCAATTGAACGAACTCATGAATTCAACGGACTTTATCACGTTCTCCACGGAGCAATTTCGCCTATGAACGACATAAATCCCGAAGATATATGCATTAAAGAGCTTATAATGAGACTTGGTTCAGATGACGTTAAAGAGGTTATTATGGCAACCAACCCTACAGTTGAGGGTGAAGCAACCTCAATGTATATTTCAAAGCTTATTAAACCTCTGGGCGTCAGAGTCAGCAGACTTGCTTATGGTGTTCCCGTTGGAGCAGACCTCGAATATGCCGATGAATTTACCCTCATCAGAGCAATGGAAGGCAGAAAAGAGCTTTGATATTAATTAAATATGAGGCATTTAATTAATAAAGTTTTCCACATATTTATACTTTTTCACACACAGGTTTTCCACATATTAACATTGTCAAAATTTGTCATGTTGATAACCGTAAGTTTTCCACCTGTAGGTGAGAAAAATTCAACAGCTGAATCCTTTTAAAATCAAGGGTTTCAGAAGTTTTACCATATTTTAACCCACACTACTATTACTACTATTAATTAAGATAAGTTACACATTGATATTAAAGAAAACTGTTTGCACTCAGTTGAAACAGAGCCGATTTTCTGTTAAAATGTGTGTATAACTTTTAGGAGGCAGAATATGAAAGTAATTTGTAATTCTCTTGAGCTTTCCGAGGCTTGTCAGAATGTTTCAAGAGCCGCTTCAACCAAAACAGCAATTCCTGCAATTGAAGGTATTCTTATGGTTGCAAAAGACGGCACTCTTACCCTCACCGGTTATGACCTTGAAATGGGTATCAAGACTGTTATTGCTGCAAGAGTTGAAGAAGAAGGTGAGCTTGTAATTAATGCTCATATGTTCAGCGAAACTCTTCGTAAGCTTCCTGAAAGCACAGTCAGTATAGATAGCGATTCAAGACACATCGCTTCAATCACAAGCGGTGAATTTGAATCAACCCTTATCGGTATTTCATCAGAAGAATATCCCGAGCTTCCTTCAGTAAGCGGTGGATATCAGATTGATATTGATGAAAATTTACTTAAGGATATGGTAAGAAAAACAATTTTTTCTGCTGCAATCAAGGACAGCAAGATTGTTCATACCGGTATCAAGTTTGAGATTGAAGAAAATCACATTCGTCTTATTGCAGTTGACGGTGTTCGCCTTGCAATCAGAAATGAAAATATCAGCTATGACGGTGAAAATCTTTCATTTGTTGTTCCTGCAAAAACACTTTCTGAAGTTATGAAGCTTATGAATGATGATGATGCAGATGTCAATCTCGGAGTAGGCAAGCGCCACATTATTTTTGAAGTTAACGGTTACAGCATTATTTCACGTCTTCTT
>JAGBUT010000150.1 GCA_017630695.1 Clostridia bacterium | reverse complement strand
GGTCAATAATCTTGCATTCAACATTCGGGAATGCGCTGCCGACAGTTTCTGTTCTGTCTTCAAGCGATTCATTGACTTCACCCATTGTGCAACCGGGAGAAGCTTCTGTTTCGCCGTAAACAGAAATGATTTCTGTCATATTCATTTCTGCTGCAGCACGTTTCATAAGCTCAGGCGGACAGTTGGCACCTGCCATGATACCTGTTCTCATGTATGAGAAATCAGTCTTAGCGAAATCTTCATGCTGGAACATCGCAATGAACATTGTGGGAACACCGTTGAAACATGTGATGTGTTCCTGATGAACACAAGCAAGTGATGACTTTGCCGAGAAATAGGGAAGGGGACAAAGTGTTCCGCCATGAGTCATCATTGATGTCATCGAAAGAACCATGCCGAAGCAATGGAACATCGGAACCTGAATCATCATTCTGTCAGCGGTTGACATATCCATTCTGTCACCGATGGTCTTACCGTTGTTGACGATATTGTAGTGAGTGAGCATAACGCCCTTGGGGAATCCTGTTGTGCCTGATGTGTACTGCATATTTGCAACATCGTGGCAATCAACAGCCGCTGCTCTGCGATACACTTCTTCAACGGGAACTCTGACAGCCATATCCATTGCTTCTTCCCATGTAAGGCAACCCTTCTGACGGTAGCCGACAGTGATGATGTTGCGAAGGAAAGGAAGTCTTCTGCAATGGAGCGGTTTGCCGGGAACTGCAACTTCAAGTTCGGGGCAAAGCTCTGCAATTGACTGTGCATAGTTTGAATCAAGACATGATTCAATAGTGATAAGAGTGTGAGTATCGGACTGCCTGAGAAGATACTCAATCTCGTGAATCTTGTATGCTGTGTTTACCGTAACAAGAACTGCGCCGATTTTTGTTGTTGCCCAGAATGTGATGAACCACTGGGGAAGGTTTGTGAGCCAGACGGCAACCTTGTCGCCGGGTTTCACACCGAGAGCGATAAGTGCTCTTGCGCAGTTATCAACATCGTCACGGAACTGTGAGTATGTTCTTGTGTAATCAAGTGTTGTGTATTTATATGCAAGCTGGTCGGGGAACTTTTCAACCATAACATCAAGAACTTCAGAAAAAGTTTTGTTGATGAGCTTGTATTTTTCCCAGACAAATTTGCCTGAACCGCTTCTGTTTGTATAAAGAAGTTCTTCGCTCTTCTTCTTTTTGTCATAATTTGTTATTGAGTTGACGAAGTGGGGGAATACGATTTCGGCAACACCGAAGTCTTCCATTGTTTCGGGCTGACATTCATATGAAAGGAAGCCGTCATAGTTGACCGATTCAAGTGCATTGAGCATTGTCTGAATCGGAAGTGAGCCTTCGCCGATGAGTCTGTATTTCACTTCACCGTTTTCAACAACTGAATCCTTGACATGAACGTGCTTGATATATGCACCGAGATTTGTGATTGTTGTGTCGGGTTCTTCGCCAAAATCTCTGTAGGGATGGTTGATATCCCAGAGAGCCGCGAGATTGTCGCAAGCAAAAACGTTGAGAAGATCGCGAAGTCTTGATGTGTCGGCATAAATACCGACTGTTTCAACAAGAAGTGCAACATTATCCTGCTCAGCTTTTTCGATTACTCTTCCGATGAGTGAAATAACGGTTGAATCTTCAATTTTTTTGTCTTCACCCGTTGCATAAGCGTGGATTCTGACATAGGAGCATCTGATTCTTGCTGCAATTTCAATTGCGGTTGCGATTTCTTCATAGCCTTCGTCTGCTGCTGATGCATCTGCGATGTTGCAGAATGTGTCAAGGCAGGAAACTGTGAGTGAATTCTCACGGAGTTTGTGAACGGTTGCTGAAGAATTCTGTTTATTGAAAGGAGCATCGTTTCCGGTGAACCTGTCGTCTGTTATGTTGTGGATTTCAATTCCTGAAAAACCGAGTTCGTTGGCAGTGCTTACAAATTCAGACCATGAAAGCTCCTGCCATCCGTTGGTGGAAAATGACAGTTTCATATTGCTTTCTCCTCGTAGACAATTTTGTTGAGAGCGTTGATATAAGCAACGATACTTGCGCCGATAATATCGGTTGAAACGCCCTTGCCTGAATAGAGCTTACCGTTTGAACGGAGCTTGACGAGTGCTTCACCCATAGCTTCGCGGCCTTCGGTAACGGACTGAATCTGGAAATCATCAAGTTCGTAGTGGTGACCTATAATCTGCTCGATTGTGTGGAAAGCAGCATCAATCGGACCGTCGCCCATGCAAACTGCCTTGAGAGTTCTGTTGCCTTTTTCAAGGATAATGTTAGCTGTTGAGGAAATAACATTTCCTGCGTTGATAACATAGCTCTGAAGTTTGTATGTGGGGGGAACCTGGTGAGCAACGTTTGCAATGATTGCATCAAGTTCTTTTGAGCCGACCTGCTTCTTGACGGAAACGTTCTTGAATGCTTCAAAAACCTTTGCGGTGTCGTCTTCGGAAAGTTCATAACCGAGAGAAACGATTGCATTGCTGACTTTTGAAATATCAGCGGTGTCATCAAGAAGAACTGTGCTGCCGTATTCTCCTGCGCCTTCTGTTGCTGCAAGATTCTTGTGGGTTTCGCTTGTCATGCGAAGAATCTGACTTGCAGAATGGTTGATTGCCATTGAGTTCACAGAATAGCTCACATCAAGAGTGTGACCCTTGACCTGAAGAGCCTTCATAACCTGCTCAAGGTCTGTCATAGCTTCGCTGCCAACGCAGGTCTTGACCTGTGTTGCGCCTTCACCGATGCAGGCAAATACACAAGCGTTAGCCATATCAAGAGCGTTGCTGCATTCAGCACCGAGAGTAATGTTCTTAACTGAAGGAACAGCTTCGTAAAGCTCATTGATGAGCGAAACGAATTCACGGGGAAGAAAAGCGCCTGCTGTGTCGCAAAGAGTAACGGTTTTTGCACCGCTTTCGATTGCAACCTTGATTGCTTCGAAAAGATATTCTTTTTCTGCTCTTGTTGCATCAACTGCGGCAAACTCAACATCGTTGCAGAGTGAAACACAATGAGCGGTGAGCGAACCGATAAGTTCGAGCATCTGAGCAGGTTTTTTATGGTAGAAATATTCCATCTGAACAGCCGACACGGGAAGGGAAACGACGAGTCTGGGCTTCTTTGCACCGGCAATGGATTTCATTGCTCTGTCTGCTTCCTCAACTGTGCTGCCGACGGGACATGCCAGAATACTGTTCTTTAGGAGGGGACTTATAGTGCGCAAAACGAGTGTATCAATTTTTTCGTCAGTAATCGGAGCCGCTTCGATAACATCAATGTTGAGCTTATCGAGCAACTTTGCGATTTCAAGCTTTTCCTTGAAACTGAGGGCGATGTCACCCTTGCGCGCGCACTCTCTGAGCGTTGCGTCTGTGATTGTGATTTTTTTCATGCTGATTTCTCCTTTTTCTGAACAGCTTTCCTTGACGGAATATGCTTTTTGCGAATACTTATACACTATAAGTTCTATATATTATATATAAAAGAGAGCGCAAAGTCAACAACGATTTGCAAGTTAAAAAAGGTGGTGAAAAAAATCGTAGACTGCAACAACTTTGAAATTTTAATGTGAAAAATGTATGTATATATTGCACAATAAACAAAATCTGTATTTGTATGAAATATAAACAAAAAACAGCCGAAGGACTTGCCTTCGGCTGCATTGTTAAGTATGAAATTAATACTTGAAGTTCTTGTAGAAGACGTGAGCTGAACCTGTTGCATTACCGCCGCCTGCTGTGTCGATAACAACGTTGATGTCGTATTCAACTGTAAGGCTAACAAGGTGACCTGTTGCAACATCGATAACTGCAACGATTGTAGCGTTGTCGTAGCTTTCTTCGATAACTGCGCCGCTTACAACCTGACCTACTGCTGCGTAGATAACGGGAGCAGTCTTGTGGTCGAAGTAGCTCTTATCAAGATCACCAACGCAGATACCGCACTTGTCGATGGGTGAGTTGTTGTATGATTCGTTCTTTGAAGCCTTGCTGTTACCGGGCTTTACATTGAACTTGATTGTATATTTGCCGTTGTTTTCTGTGCATGTAGCCTTTGTGATGTCAGCTGTTGAAAGAGTGCTCTTTCTGAGATAGTGGTGAGGAACATCTTCTTCCCACTGACCCTTTGTAACATCCATTGTGTATTTGTTTTCAGCGCCGATACCCATGAATGAGTATACAAGGTCGCCGAATGTCTTGAGAAGGAAACCTGCATTAAGAGTTTCGTTGTCTGTGTAACGAACTTTGTTGAAACCAACTTTTGCTGCAACAGCTCTGTTGATTGTTGCGTTGTAGAGAGCAAGGATGTCTGCTGCTGTTGCGGGAGCTTCTTTGATGCCGAATTCTGATTCGGGAGCTGAGGGGTCAACAGCGGAGGGATCTGTTGCAGAAGGATCGTCAGCAACGGGAGCATCGTCTTCGGGAGCATCTGTTGATTCTTCAACTGATGCAGCTGTTGTGGTTTCGGGTTCTTCGTTGCCGCCGCAAGCTGCGAATGAGAAGAGCATTGCGAAAGCAAGAATAAGTGCGAGAATCTTTTTCATTGTTTTTACTCCTTTAAAGTTTATTGTTATGCCTTGTCGGCATAGATTCCTTTGTTAAACAGATTCTATGAATCTGATGAAGGCTGCCTTGCCTTCGTCGTTACGCTTATAAACACCTGCGTGCTCGAGTACGGTTGCAAAAACCTTACCGACTTCTGCCTGAATGATGTCCATAGCGTTTTCAGCATTGATTTCATCGTATTCCTTGATGAATTCTTCTGCCCAGTCAGCGTGACTTGCGGTCAGCTCGTCTGCGCGCAAATCCTTACCGTTGACGATTGCATCTGCAAGAGCTTCGAGCTCGGGTTTGAGTCTGGGGGGGAGCACGGCAAGACCCATAACCTCGATGAGACCGATGTTTTCTTTTTTGATGTGGTGAAGTTCTGCGTGGGGATGATAAACGCCCATAGGATGCTCATCTGTTGTTATGTTGTTGCGAAGAACGAGGTCAAGCTCAAACTTTTCACCCCTGCGTCTTGCGATGGGAGTTATTGTGTTGTGAGGTGTGCCTTCGGTTTCAGCAAATATGAAAGCGGATTCGTCGCTGTATCCTCTCCATTTTATGAGAATCTTATCAGCGAGGTCAACGAGTCTTTCGGGGTTATCTGAAAGCAGGCGAATGGTTGACATCGGCCATTTAACGATGCCTGCCTCAACGTCATCGAAATCTTTGAAGCTGACTTTTGTTTCAATCGGAGCTCTTTCCATTGCAAATTCAAATCTGCCGCCCTGAAAATGTTCGTGGCTGAGAATTGAGCCGCCGACAATCGGCAAATCAGCGTTTGAGCCGATGAAATAATGGGGGAATCTTGCGGTGAATTCAAGCAGCTTTGCAAACGCCGTTTTATCAATAGTCATCGGTGTGTGTTTGCTGTTGAAAACGATGCAGTGCTCGTTATAGTAAACGTAGGGTGAATACTGCATGAACCACGGGGAATTATCGATTGTTATGGGGATAATTCTGTGATTCTGTCTTGCAGGGAAATCAACTCTGCCTGCGTAGCCCTCACATTCTCTGCAGAGCATACATTTGGGGTAGCCTGACTGCGGAGCATTCTTTGCGGCTGCGATTGCCTTGGGGTCTTTTTCGGGTTTTGAAAGGTTAACCGTGATATCAATTGTACCGTATTCGCCCGTCTGCTGCCATTTGAGAATTTTTGCAATTCTGTCTCTGCGGATATAATTGGTGTCACCGCTGAGCTTATAGTAATAATCCGTTGCGGTTTCAGGGGATTCAGCGTAAAGCTCGTTGAATTTTCTGATAACCTCCGACGGTCTGGGTGTGAGAGCACCCATAATTGATGTATCGAAAAGGTCTCTGTATGTAATCGAATCGATGATGATTTCTTTTTCTGCGGCAACGTCACAGAGCTTATCAAGAATCTCGTTGATTTCGCCCTCTGCAGCTTCGCAGGAATCATCGTATGAATCGAGCTTGAGCAAAGCCATAACAGCGTTAGCGCAGTAGACTTTGTCTGCTTCTTCGATCAGATTGTTTCTGACCGCATAGTCAATCAAAGCTTTGATATATGAGTCTGCCATATCAAACCTCGTCTTTCTTTTAAGGATAAATATATTATATACACTTTAGTACTGTTGTGCAAGTATTAAATTATATTAATGATATACTTTTTTAAAAATGTGTGTTATTATTTCGTTGAGGTGATAAAAATGGAATTATCGACCGCTTTGATTTTTATATCGTTTACCGTGTTGTGTGCAAGTTACGCATGGGGTATGAGGGGCGCGGTAATTGGCGGTGAAAAGGGCGCAATGCTGCCCGGTGCATTCATCGGTCTGGTTTTCGGTTGGTTTTCAGGATACGGAATTTTAACAACTGCGGCGGCAGGTCTGATGGGAATGACCTTCGGCGGCACCGAAACATACGGAGAAACAATCGGTTTTGCGCTTCACAGAGGGCGAGAGGATTATAATCCCCGAAAAGGTTATACGGGTCTTGCTTTCAAAGGCGCTTTGTGGTTTTCTGTTTGCGGAGCGTTTCTCGGAATAGCACTTTCAAGAGGTATCTATTCGAGCACTGAAATTTTTGTTTTCTGTTTGCTGATTCCCGTTATGCAAATTCTCGGCCAGCTCATTTTCAACCGACCCTGCAAACCGTCTGAAAACAAATTTCCGAAATTTTATTTTTCAAAAACAAGACGTGAAGAGTGGGGAGGCAATCTCCTTATGCTTATTGTTCTTGTTGTTATGGCAGTTGTAAAGGTTGATTACTTTACACTTATGTTGGTTTCAGGCGGCTTTGTATTTGGTGCGATTGGTTGGCTTATCGGTATGAAAGCTTTCGTTCTTTCTGCACTCCCGCTTAAAGACGGCAAATATCTTTTTGGTAAGTGGTTTGAAAAAGGTGTTATTGACGGCTGGAAGCTGATGGAGTTTATTCTCGGTGCTTTTGGCGGATTCGGTCTCTCTCTTGCATATATTTTCGGATATGGTTACATTGAAAAATACAGAATGATATCGGTTGAAAGCGTTGATGAAAGAATCACGCGAGTTTCTCCGTTAATCTGCTTTGTCTGTGCAATCGGAATCGTTGCAATCAATCTGATTTCATTCGTTTGCGATAAAAAAGATAAAAAGGTAAACTCATATATTCTCGATTTTATCGAAAGAATTTTCTATAACGTTATACCTATGGCGCTTGTGCTTATCGGTGAAGAATTCAGTGCAAAGTTTATGACGGTCTTTATGCTTGTATTCGTGTGCTGTGTAAAATGTGCGCTTGACCGATTCGAAAAATCAAAGCTTCTGCCTATCGGACAGATTATGTCTTTGGTTGTATGCAGTATTGTTTTTGCATTTTGTTTTACCGATTATTGCTCTCCCTTTGTGATTGTCCTTTGCGGTGTGGTACCGTATCTGGTTGCGGAGCTTGTGTGGGCAATGTGGGAAAATAAAATGAGAGGTAAAAACGTAAAGCATCTGATGAGTGCAACCGCATTTGCAACGGTCTATCCGTGCTTTGTCGTGATGTGCGTGATGATTATTGCCGCATCGATTAAATTTTTTAACGTTTAGTCTTTACTTTTTGGGTTTCGTGTGCTAAAATGTTAAAGTGTAAAAGCGTAAATTTGAAAGGCGGTTTACTATGAGCGATAAAATTAAAGATAAGAACGTTGATTTTCTCTTTGAAGCAATCCTCAATCTTCAGACTATGGAAGAGTGTTATGATTTCTTTGAAGATCTTTGCACCGTAACTGAAATCAAGTCTATCTCGCAGAGAATCGTTGTGGCAAAAATGCTTCGCGACAAGAAAGTTTACAGCGATATTGTCAGCGAAACAGGTGCAAGCACCGCCACAATCAGCCGCGTTAACCGTTCGTTGCAGTATGGTTGCAACGGTTATGAAGAGATTTTCAAGAGGATGGAAAAATAATGTCCTACGATAATTTTTCCCGATTCTATGATTTGCTGACAGATAACGTTGAATATAAGAAGCGTGCAGATTATTTTTGCAGGCTTCTTTCCTTGTGCGGAATAAAAGACGGTATTCTGCTTGACCTTGCTTGCGGCACTGGCAGTATTTCAGTTGAAATGGCAAAAAAGGGTTTTGACGTTATCGGTGTTGATTCAAGCATCGGTATGCTCAATGCGGCAAGGCAGAAGGCATTTGAAAGCGGTGAGCAGATTCTTCTGCTCAATCAAAGTATGGATGATATAGACCTTTTCGGCACTGTTGACTGTGCGGTATGTGTGCTTGACAGCATCAACCATCTTGCCGATGCAGAGCAGGTGAAACGCACCTTCGCAAAGGTTTCTCTTTTTATGAATCCGGGCGGAGCGTTTGCATTTGACGTCAATACGTTATATAAGCATAAAAACGTTCTTGCCGATAATGCATTTGTCTATGACCTTGAAGAGCTTTATTGTGTGTGGCAGAATAATTTCAATGAAGCTGACGGCAGCGTTGATATTTCGCTTGATTTTTTTGAGGAAGAGGACGGTGCATATTACCGTTCAAGCGAAAGCTTCACGGAAAAGGCATATGACCTTGCCGATATTAAACTCTGGCTTGAAGAGGCGGGGTTTGAGGTTATCGGAATTTATGATGATATGACAACGGAAAATGTACGTTCCGAAACGGAGCGTGCGGTATTTTTAGCGAAAAAGAAGTGATAATATGAGTGAACTTGTAAGAATGATTTCGGTTGACGGCACACTTACGATTATGGCTGTTGATTCAACCGATATGATAAACAGAATGGAGCAGATTCATCAGACCTCGGCGGTAACGTCAGCGGCTCTGGGCAGATTGCTTACCGCTGCATCGATGATGGGTGCTGTGCTTAAAGGTAAGGATAACAGCATAACCCTGCGTATCAACGGTGACGGACCTGCAGGCTCCGTAATTGCCGTTTCGGATTATTACGGTAACGTAAGAGGCTACGTTGCAAATCCCGTTGTTGAGATTCCTTTGAATATCAAAGGTAAGCTTGATGTTGCAGGTGCAGTAGGCACAAACGGTACGCTCACTGTTATGAAAGACCTCGGAATGAAAGAACCATATATCGGTCAGATTCCGATTGTTTCAGGTGAAATTGCAGAGGATATCACAAGCTACTATGCAACAAGTGAACAGACTCCGACAGTCTGTGCTCTCGGTGTGCTTGTTAATCCCGACCTTTCAATCAAGGCGGCGGGCGGATTTATCATTCAGCTTCTGCCTACAGCGATGGATGATACGATTGACCTTGTTGAGGAATGCATCAACGGAATACCGTCTGTTACACAGATGCTGACAGATGGTCTGACTCCCGAAGAGATTTGCAGAAAAGTTCTCAGATTGTTTGAACTTGATATGCTCGATTCTTCGAGCCCCGAATATAAGTGTAATTGTTCAAAGGAAAGAGTTGCAAAAGCTTTGCTTACTCTCAGCAAGGATGACCTTAAAGAAATGGCAGGCGACCCCGTGACGGAGATAAGCTGTCACTTCTGCGATAAGAAGTACAGATTCACTCCTTCAGAGATTTTGAAGCTTGCAGAATAAAGCTTATTTTGTTGCCTGCAGAGTGGATTTCTGCAGGCAAGTTTACTCTTCCGAAACGTCGGATTATTATTCGGAAAAAGAATAATAATTTTTTTTGAAAATTTTTAAAAAAATTTCAAAAAAGGGGTTGACATTTTCGGAAAAGTAGTGTATTATACAGTACGTTGCTTGACGAGAGCAACGCCAACGTGGGAGCATAGCTCAGCTGGGAGAGCATCTGCCTTACAAGCAGAGGGTC
>JAGBUT010000149.1 GCA_017630695.1 Clostridia bacterium | reverse complement strand
ATCGGGAAGTTCTTCGCCGGTTTCAGGGTCGATGATTTTGCATTCAACGTTGGGGAATGCTTTACCGACTGTTTCGGTTCTGTCTGCAAGGGATTCGCTAACCTCGCCCATTGTGCAGCCGGGTGAAGCTTCTGTCTGACCGTAAACGCTGAGGATTTCGGTCATATTCATCTCTGCTGCGGCACGCTTCATAAGGTCTGCAGGGCAGTTTGCACCTGCCATAATGCCGGTTCTCATATATGAGAAATCGGTCTTTGCCATATCTTCGTGCTGGAACATTGCAATGAACATTGTGGGAACACCGTTGAAGCAGGTGATATGCTCCTGATTGATACAAGCGAGTGATGACTTTGCCGAGAAATAAGGCAGAGGTGAAAGAGTGCCGCCGTGAGTCATCATCGAGGTCATTGAAAGAACCATACCGAAGCAGTGGAACATCGGAACTTGAATCATCATTCTGTCAGCAGTGGACATATCCATTCTGTCACCGATGCATTTGCCGTTGTTAACGATGTTGTAGTGTGTGAGCATTACGCCCTTGGGGAAGCCTGTTGTGCCTGAAGTGTACTGCATATTTGCAACGTCGTGGCAATTAACTGCAGCAGCTCTGCGGTAAACTTCCTCAATGGGAACTCTTACGGACATATCCATTGCCTCTTCCCAAGTGAGACACCCTTTCTGGCGATAGCCTACGGTGATGATGTTTCTCAGGAAGGGGAGTTTGCGGCAGTGGAGAGGTTTGCCGGGAACGGCAACCTCAAGCTCGGGGCAAAGCTCTGCGATGGACTGTGCGTAGTTTGAATCGAGGCAGGATTCGATAGTGATAAGAGTGTGAGTATCGGACTGACGAAGAAGATACTCAATCTCGTGGATTTTATAAGCTGTGTTGACCGTAACAAGAACGGCACCGATTTTTGTTGTTGCCCAGAAAGCGATGAACCACTGCGGAAGGTTTGTGAGCCATACTGCAACCTTGTCACCGGGTTTTACACCCAAAGCGATAAGTGAACGAGCAAAGGTGTCAACGTCATCTCTGAACTGTGAGTATGTTCTTGTGTAGTCGAGAGTTGTGTATTTGTAAGCAATCTGGTCGGGAAACTTTTCGCACATAACGTCGAGCACTTCGGAGAAGGTCTTGTTGATGAGTGAATATTTTTCCCAAACGTATTTGCCTGTGCCTGCTCTGTTTGAATAGAGAAGCTCTTCGGATTTTTTCTTATTGTCATAAACGCTGATTGCGTTGATGAAATGGGGGAAGGTGATTTCAGCGATGCCGAAGTCCTCCATCGTTTCGGGCTGGCATTCATATGAAAGGAAACCGTCGTAGTTTACTGAATCGAGAGCACGGAGCATTGTGCCGATGGGCAGGGTGCCTTCGCCGATAAGACGATATTTGACTTCGCCGTCCTCAACAACAGAATCCTTGACGTGAACGTGCTTGATATATGCGCCGAGGTTTGTGATTGTTGTGTCGGGATCTTCTTCAAAGAATCTGTAGGGATGGTTGATATCCCAGAGCGCTGCAAGGTTATCACAAGCGAAAACGTTGAGAAGGTCGCGGAGTCTTTTTGTATCTGCATAAATACCGACTGTTTCAACAAGCAGAGCAACGTCATCCTGCTCAGCCTTGCCGATAAGTCTGCCGATGAGCGAAGTAACGTGTGAATCCTCTGTTTGCTTGTCCTCGCCTACGGTGTAAGCGTGGATTCTGACGTAGGGGCATCTGACTCTTGAAGCAATTTCAATTGCGGTTGCAATTTCTTCATAGCTGTCGTCTGCCTTTTCCGCATCTGCAATGTTGCAGAATGTATCAATGCAGGGGACTGAAAGTGAATTCTCAAGCAACTTGTGAAGTGTTGCTGAGGAATTTGATTTATTGAACGGAGCGTCGGAGCCCGTGAATCTGCTGTCGGTTATGTTGTGAATCTCAATGCCGTTGAAGCCGAGTTCGTTTGCCGTGTTTACAAAGTCAGACCATGAAAGCTCCTGCCATCCGTTTGTGGAAAATGACAGTTTCATATTTCTTTCTCCTCATAAACGATTTTGTTGAGAGCATTGATGTAAGCGGTGATACTTGAACCGATGATATCCGTGCCGATACCCTTGCCGGAGTAGAGTTTACCGTTTGAACGAAGCTTAACAAGAGCTTCACCCATAGCTTCTCTGCCTTCGGTTACGGACTGAATCTGGAAATCATCAAGCTCATAGTGGTGACCGATAATCTGCTCGATTGTGAGGAAAGCGGCATCAATCGGGCCGTCACCCATACAAACAGCCTTGAGAGTTCTGTTGCCCTTCTCAAGAACGATATTTGCAGTTGACGAAATAACGTTGCCGCTGTTGATTACGTAGCTCTGGAGTCTGTATGTGGGAGGAACCTGATTTGCAACCGTTGCGATGATTGCGTCAAGCTCTTTTGCACCAACTTGCTTTTTGCCTGCAATGTTTTTGAAAGATTCGAAAACCTTTGCAGTGTCATCCTCGGTAAGTTCGTAGCCGAGAGAAACGATTGCCTTGCTGACCTTTGCAATGTCAGCGGTATCGTCAAGCAGCACGTTGCTTGCGGTTGAGCCTACACCGTAATCGTATTTATCGGAATCTGCCTTCTTTGTGTTGACAAGGCGAAGAATCTGATTTGCCGAATGGTTGATAGCCATCGAGTTAACGTCATAGCTTGTGCCGAGGGTGTGACCCTTGACCTGAAGCGCCTTCATAACCTTCTCAAGGTCGGGCAGAGTTTCGCTGCCGATGGCTGTTTTGATTTCAAGAGCACCTTCTGCGATGCAGCTGAAGATACAAGCATTAGCCATATCAAGCTCGTTGCTGCATTCTACACCGAGAGTAACATTTGCAACCTCGGGTACAGCTTCGTAAAGCTCTTTTACAAGCTGTGCGAATTCTGTAGGAAGAAGTGCGCCTGCAGTATCGCAAAGAGTAACGGTTTTTGCGCCGTTTTCAATTGCGGCTGCAACAGCTGCGAAAAGATATTCTTTTTCAGCTCTTGTTGCGTCAACTGCGGCAAATTCAACGTCAGCGCAGAGTGAAGAGCAGTGAGCTGTTAAAGTTTTGATAAGCTCAAGCATCTGAGCGGGTTTCTTATGGCAGATATATTCCATCTGAACAGCTGAAACGGGGAGCGAAACAAGCAAGCGGGGTTTCTTTGTGCCTGCAATTGAACGCATTGCTCTGTCAGCTTCTTCAACGGAAAAACCTACGGGGCAGGATAGAATGCTGTTCTTTAGGAGGGGGCTGATTGTGCGCAGGACAAGTGTATCGATTTTTTCGTCTGCAACGGGTGCGGTTTCGATAACGTTGACCTGAAGCTTGTCAAGAAGCTTTGCAATTTCGAGCTTCTCTTTAAAGCTGAGCGCAAGGTCGCCTCTGCGTGCAAATGCTCTGAGCGTTGCATCTGCAATGATAATTTTTTTCATAGAAAATCTCTCCTTTTTGCCGCGGACTGCGGCGATGATAAAAACAGCAATCCTTTTACGGATTTTCTATCTGCCTGCCTGACAGATAAACATTACTTCATTATAATGTTCTTAATATTATATATAATAAGGGGTTCAAAGTCAAGAAAAACACGGACTTAAAAAAGAATCACAAACAAAATCGTATATTGCCACAACGAAGTTGTTTTATCAGAAAAAAATAATGTTAATATTT
>JAGBUT010000148.1 GCA_017630695.1 Clostridia bacterium | reverse complement strand
TTTACTTTAAAAACAATTAAGGAGATAACAATATGAAAAAATTTTTAGCAATTCTTATGGCTCTTGCAATGCTTCTTTCATTTGCTGCCTGCGGCGGTAACGAAAATCCCGAAACAACACAGCCCAACGAAACAACAACCGAAGCTCCCAAATTTGATGAAACCGTTGTTACAGACGGCAAGACTAACAAGCTCACAATCAGAACTCCCATTGATAAGTTTACTTTCAACGAAGCCAACACAGAGGGCAACTTCCTTGCACAGACAAATATCGTCAAGTGCGGTACTCTTGAAAACGCAGAAGTGAATATCGGCGTTGCTTTTGCAGTTACTCACGCAGCATACGATTCAGTTCACGATTACGTTACAAAGAGCTTCAGAAACAATACTATTTTTGAAGAAGGCAAAATCGGCGAATTCACAACGTATATCCGTCAGAACGGACCTTCCGCAATGCAGATTATTGTTTGCCTCAACAACTTTGAGTTTGCTATGCTTGAGTTCAAGCTTCCCGAAGGCGCAAAGAGAGACGATTATGCGGCACTCCGTGCAGGCGAACTCTTCAAGACTGTTTATGATAACCTTGTAATCGAAGCAGGTGCGGCAGAAGTTGAAAACACCGATGCAGGCGAAAACAATGTTGCAACAAATGAGCCTATCACATCCGATAAAGGCTTTGTAACAGTTACTCCTGCAGGCGGCTTTATCTATGACGAAGCACAATCGGATAAAAGCTCACTTGCTTTCACCAACACTTCTCTCGGTGCAAATGCCGCTGTTTATGTTTATGACGAGCAGAGCATGGAATACGAAGTTCAGAAAAAGCAGTTCGGCTATGCATATCCCAACAAGGAGTATACGACTGTAACAATCGGAGCAAATACCTATGAGGCAATCGAATCCAACACAGGTGTTACATATCTTGTTGCAAAAACATCAACAGGCAATGCAATGTACGTTATGGTATGGAACTGCTCCGTTGCAGATGCAACGCCTCTTATCGAAACAGTTACAATTAAATAAGCTTAAGGAGTGGCCGTATTGCTCGGTCACTCCGTTTTTAAAATTCATACTCAAGTTATATTAAGTGCAAAGTTTGGCGATGGCAGAGAATGCAGGATAAAAAGGAGTTAATTTAAAATGATTAAAAAAATAACAGCAATTATGCTCGCTCTCATTACTGTTTTTACAATGATGAGTATATCAATGACTTCAGCATCAGCCGCAACAAAGGTTATCGAAATCAGTAAGTTCCCCGCAATCTATTACGGTGAAAAACTCAACAACTCAAATCTTAACTCTTGTTTCCCTTCACTTGACTACAATCAGACGCCTTATTATTCGGTAATCATGTCAACAGAGGTTCCCAGTTGCGGCGGCGAAATAGCTGACCCTGAAAAGGAATATTATGTGCTCACAACATTCTATATCGGCGGATATGAGCTTCCTGCAGCTGATGAATTCAAAGTTGTATATGACGGAAAAGAAATTCCCTATTATAATTTCAATTCATATAAGCCCAGTGACAGTGCATATTATCTTTATAAACATGGCGGTAACGGCAAAGCAATGTGCATTATAAGAATCAAACTCGGTGATTTTGAAACACCCGGAACTGATATCAGCGTTATAAACGGAAAGGCATCTGCTTCAAATGCAATTATCGGCAACGTTGTAACAATCACAGCAGATCAGATTGACGGCAAGATTTTTTATTGTTGGAATATCACGGGCGCAACCCCTGAAGATTATTATGATTCCGAAACAGCGTTCACAATGGGTGTTTTCAATGTTACTGCAGAAGCGGTTTACAAAGATTGTGAATGCAAATGCCATCAGGGTGGTATCGCAGGCTTCTTCTTCAAGATTGTTCTCCTCTTCCAGAAGCTTTTCGGCAATAATCTTGTCTGCGAATGCGGAGCAGAACACTGAAATTGAATGTTTTATCAGACGGCAGAGAAATCTGCCGTCTTTTTTGCTTTTTGCACTAAAGTACGATGTACAAAACGTTCGGAAGATGATATAATTAAAAGGATAACAGCTTTATGCTTCAGACCGAAAGGAGTTTCCTATGAAAACGTTCAAAAAATTTGTTGCGGTTGCACTTTGTCTGATTATCGTTCTTGCTGTGCTTCCGCTTTCAACCGTTGCTTCGGCTTACGGAGTTGAATCTCCCACACCCGAGCAGATTGTTTCGAGATTCAATCAGCTTAAATTCGATCTTGACCATCAGTCAAAGTTCACTGAGGCATATTCTCTCGAGGCTCCCTATGCGGCAGGTAAGCTCAGTGCAGAAACTAACAATCAGGCATTGAATGCAATTAATTTCTGCAGATACGTTGCGGGTTTGCCTGATGACGTTGAACTTAAAGCTGACCTGAGCGAGGCTTCACAGGCAGGCGCAATGCTTAATGCCGCCAACGGTGTTCTCAGTCATAATCCGAGCCGTCCTTCAGGAATTGACAACGCTCTTTATAATCTCGGTAAAACGGGATGCGGCTCATCTAATATTTCATATAACAATAACTCAATCACAAGAGCTGTTGCTATGTTTATGGAAGATACTGATGAAAGCAATATTACAGCTCTCGGTCATCGTCGCTGGCTGCTTAATCCTTCGATGAAATATGTCGGTGTAGGCAACGTCGGAGCATATTCGTCAATTTATGTTTTTGATAACTCAAGAACAGACTCATATACAGGTGATTACATTTGCTGGCCTGCAAAGAATATGCCTTATGAGCTTTACGGTACCACTGACCAGTATGCTTTTTCCGTTTCTCTCGGCAATGCATATGATACTCCCAGCCGTTCAAAGGTCAAGGTTACCGTTTCTTCGCAGAAACTTGCAAAGACCTGGTCGCTCGATTCTTCCTGCAACGAATATAACAAATATCTGAATGTTAACAATGATAATTACGGTACACAGAAGTGTATCATTTTCAACGTCGGTGAAATTTTCCCCGAAAACGATACCGTCAGCGTAACAATAAGCGGCATCACAAAATCAGGCAGCAGCACAACGCTGTCATACCAGGTCAAATTCTTCAATATGACGGATTATATCACTTTCCAGGGTGCCGATACATGGTGCTATCATCCTTCCCGTACTTACTCAAGTCCCTATGTCGTTGAAGCCGATTGTGAAAATGAAGGTTATACCCTTGGCAAATGTGTTGATTGCGGCAAATATACAAAATTCAACTTCGAACCTGCAAAGGGACATTCCTGGCAGACAAGTTCTAACGGTGAGAAATATTGTTCGGAATGCAACAAGGGCTCAATTCAGATTTCACAAAGCAGTATTGATATTCTGAATAAAGGTACCGCAACGGTCAAGGGATCATTGGCAAACGGCGATTCCGCAACGTTTATTTATCTTTCTCTCAATCCGCTTGTTGCTTCCGTAAACTCAAACGGTGTTATAACGGCAAACAGCATAGGCACAACAAAAATCAGAGTTTCTGCTTTGGGTGTTGAAGGTTATGCCGAATGCACAGTTACGGTTCTTCCCAGAGAATTTACGGTTTACTGGGACGTCAACGGTATCAAAACCTCCCAGTTAGTCAAGGAAGGTGATTTGCTTATTCCGAATGCAATCACCGATATCGAAGGATATAAATTTATCGGCTGGAATGCTATTGTTCCTTCAGTAATGCCTTCAACCAATCTCAGCTTCACTGCAATTCTTGTTCCGCAGGCGGATATTACAATTGTAAATAACCCGACAACAAGAAACGTCAACTATGGAGAAAAGCTTAAGCTTACCGCTAAACTCATTAACACTCCGGCGGATGCTGAAATTCATTGGTATGTGAACGGCGTTTTCACTTTGGAAGGGGAGTCGATTACTCTTCAGCTTATGAGCAACACCGAGATAACCGCAAAAGCGGTTAATGCTGACGGAACACCCATTGTTGATTTCGACGGAGCAGAGGTAATCGAATCTGAAACCGTAAAAGTGAATGCGGGATTCTTCCAGAAAATCATATATTTCTTCAAGAATCTTTTTGGCCTTATCAAGGTTGTTGAACAGTAAAAAACCAAAAGAGCCGTCGTTTGTCGGCTCTTTTGGCATTAAAGAAATCCGAGGAGGATTTATGAAAGATTTCAGCAATGTAAAATTCAAATGGACTTTCCGTGATTATCAGCAGGCTGTGCTTGATAATTCGCAAAAGCATCTTAAAGATAAAAGAATCCATATCGTTGCCGCACCGGGCAGCGGTAAAACCATTCTCGGTCTGGAGCTTGTCCGCAGACAGAATGCACCTGCGCTTGTTATGTCACCATCTGTTACAATCCGTCAGCAGTGGGGCGAAAGGTTTGTTGAAGCATATCTTCCTGAAACGGAAAATCCCGATGAATATATTTCTTATTCACTCACAAAACCGAAGCTGATAACGTCAATCACATATCAGGCGCTCCACGCAGCTTTCACAAAATCCGTTATGGAATCCGAAGCGGATGAAGATGAATTTGAAGCCGAAGAAACGCAGGATTTCAGCAATTTCGATTTGCTTTCCGAAATCAGAAAGGCAGGCATTAAAACAATCTGCCTTGACGAAGCGCATCACCTCAAAAGCGAATGGCAGAAGGCTCTCGAAAAGTTTGTTGCTCTGCTCGGTGACGGTGTTACAATCATCGCTCTCACCGCAACTCCGCCCTATGACAGCACACCTGCCGAATGGAACAGATATCAGACCCTCTGCGGAGATATTGACGAAGAAATTTTTGTACCGCAGCTTGTTATGCAGAAAACTCTCTGCCCACATCAGGACTATATCTATTTCAGTTATCCTACCGCAGAAGAAGCACAAATTCTCGCCAACTACAAGGCAAAAGCAGCAGCCGTTACCGATGAAATTATCAGAAGCGGATTGCTTTCAAAGGCTTTGCAGGTTTCAAAAG
>JAGBUT010000147.1 GCA_017630695.1 Clostridia bacterium | reverse complement strand
CTCTTTCGGATACTCTTGAATCATTATGGATACGGTTTGTTTCCTGATTGTTGCAGGCAAAATGCTTCGGGCAAGCGGAGACCCCACTGCTCTGCATACCGCTGACAACAGCCGCAGCCATTTTACCCGTAAGATACGGATCTTCAGAATAATATTCAAAGTTTCTGCCACAGAGAGGATTTCTGTGGATATTGATACCGGGGGCAAGAAGAACGTCAGAGCCGAGAATCTTCATTTCCTTGCCGACTTCAGTATAAAGCTCTCTTGCAAGGTCGGTATTCCACGAACAGGCTATCTCTGTGCCGATAGGCATAAGTGAAGCGCAGGAACTCAAACGGATGCCGGAAGGTCCATCGGTTGTTGTTACGGGAGGAATTCCCTTCTTGCGCATTGATTCAAGCACACCACCGTAAACTGCGGCATTGCCCTTTGCACCGAGAGGACTATTCATTGTGTAGTCTCCCCTGCTGATTGCTTCAAGCTCGGTTATATCAAGTGTTGAAACGAACTGCTCCATTGTTACCTTGCCGTTTTTAACGTCGGCAAGAGTACACGGTTTATCATATTTCGGAAGCTGTGCAGGCAGATTGTCGAGAACAATCTGCTTGAGGTCGTATTTTGCAAGGGGTACTGCTTCGTAAGCAAGGCCGAATTCATTTGCCTTAATTCTGCCGAAAGGCTCAACGGGTGCGGTGGTCTGCGAAAGCTGAAGAGTAACCTCATCCTCCTGCTGAATATAACTGCCGCAAACGGCTGCAGAGCGCACGTCGCAACCGAGATAAATTTTATATTCACCTTTTTCAAGAATATAAGCAAATTCAAAATTATCATCGTACGATGCCATATCGGAAATTGCAAATTCAAGAGAAATTCTTTCGGATTCACCACTTGCAAGAAGCTTTGTTTTCGCAAAAGCAATCAACGCTCTTGAAGGTTTACCAAGCTTACCGCAGGGAGCTTCATAATAAATCTGTGCAACTTCCTTACCTGCAGATTTACCAATATTCATAACGTCAAATGAAATGGAGATTTTGCCGTTTTCTGCTGAAAAATCAACGTTTTCAAAGGCGAATTCAGTATAGCTCAAACCGAAGCCGAAAGGATAAAGAACTTTTTCTTTGAGGAAAGTTTCAAAATAACGGTAACCGACGTAAATATCTTCTGTATAACAGTTATAGTGCCTGTTACCGAAATCATTACTGCCAGGATAACGCTTGTAGCTTGTTGCGATTGTATCAGTCAGCTTACCGCTGGGAGAAACGTCGCCCGAAAGCACGTCTGCAACAGCATTGCCGCTTTCCATACCGCTTTGCCAAACGTAAAGAATGGCAGATATTCTGTCACCGTATGCGTTAATAGCGCACATATCCATAATGCTGCCGCAGTTAAGCAGAAGAATAACTTTCGGGAATTTTTCTGTAACGGCATCGAGCATTGCGTGTTCTTCATCGGTCAGATAATAGCTGCCCTTTTCGAGCTTATTCTCTCTGTCCTCACCTGCTGCTCTGCCGATAACGACAATTGCGGTATCTGATTCTTCGGCTGCATCTGAAACAATATCCGAGGTGAGGGGCATCTCTTCATAACACATAGGCCAATGACCCCAGAAACCATCGTCAACGGGATTTTCAGTACACCATTTTTCATAAACTGAAACGAGATTTTCGTTGAGAGTTATATTATTATTGGCTCTCAAGCCGTCGATAAGGCTGATTTTATAAGGAGCGTTTACGTCACCGCCTGAACCGTAGCCGACATAGAAATAATCTCTCTGTACCCTACCGAAAACAGAAACGGTGCGGCTCTTATCGAGAGGAAGCACGTTATCCTTATTTTTAAGCATAACAATACCTTCTGCGCCAATCTGACGGCAAAGAGTAATGATTTTTTCTTCGGGTTTATAATCATTGCCGACCTTAGAATTCGAGTCCTGCGCGGTTGCGGCATTCGTTACAGCATTGACAACCTTGCCGACAAGCTTATATACCTTTTTCTTTAAAACGTTCATATAATCACCTCAAAGTTCATAGTCAATAGCAACACTTGATTCTCTTACAGCGTGCATATGAGTTTTGACAACAGAGCAATGATAGGGATCGTTCTGATAATCCTCAAGTGCTTTTGCGTCATCGAGAATAACTTCAAGAATAATATCATATGAACGTTCGGAATGAAGGAAATCGATGCCGACTGCGATATCACGGAGAAGAGGTACGTTACCCTTCATTGAAAGAAGAACTTCCTTTGCTTTTTTGCAGTTTTCGAGGCTGTTATCTTTGAGTTTAAAACATACAATGTGTTTAATCATAAAATCACCTTAACCATTAACAATATCGAAGAAATTAACCTTGAAGCCTTTATCGGTAAGATTGCTGTAGATACCCATATTATTGAAATACTCATATATCGTACCAATAAATCTGATGATAAAATTATAGAAAGCAGGCATTTTATCGGGGTGACCGCCGTTGTCGGAAGTCTTTTCGATTGTGAATGAGCTGAAGCAAACGTCGCTCTCGATAGCATAGGATTTAACGGTAAGAGTATCTTCCGTGAAATCAATAAGGTTATAAATCTTATCAGCAGTAAGATAATCGATGGCTACATTTTCACCAAGAGGCGGATTCTCATCGTCTCTGGGTCTGTTGAGTGAGCCTGAAACCATATAGATTGTGCCGTTGGGATCGGTTACTGTTCCGCCGTTTGTAAACGAAGAAACGGTTTTATTGTTATAAAGAACATTTGAAACAGTGTAATAATGGCTGTGACCGAGAAGAACAAGATCGATGCCGAATTCATCGCAGATAGGTGCCCAAAGCATTCGATGAAGAGCGTTTTCGCTCTCTCTGTGCTCGATTCTTCCACCGTAAAGGTCGTGATGGAACATCATTACCTTCCAATTAACATCGGGGTTTTCCTTAACAGCGTTCTTAACGAAGTTTCTGTGTGCGGTTGAGTTTGCATTATTACTATCCATAATAAGAAAAAGAACACCGTTTTTAACGAAATAATAGTCGTTACCAATATATGTTGCAGGTTTTGAATCGGACTGATTAGGCATATTTGAGAAAGTCTTATATGCCACACCCTTGAGGTCATGATTGCCGATTGCAGTTGCAACGGGAATGCTTTTTACGAAAGGTGATGCAGAGAAACCGATATATTCATCTTCAAGACCTTCACTTGCCTGGTCGCCCGCTGAAAGGATGAGAGAAATATCGTCGTTTGTTTTAAGAGCCTTTTCGATTGTGAAATCAAAATTATAAGCGGTATCTCTGATGCAATTGGAGTCTGTATCACTGTAAGATACGTGAACGTCAGTTACGTACATAGCAGTGAATGATTCGTCACCATCTGTTTCAAAGCTGTAAACAGATGACGTGAATTCGCCTGAAATGCACTGATAATAATAGGTTTCGCCTGAATCAAGATCGGAAACGGTTACTTTGTTAGCAAATCTGCCATCATAAGTTTCAACGGAATAACCCATAAAGGTTTCGTAATCCTGCATATCTTCTTCAGTAGAAAGACGAATTTCAGGTGTTGCTTCGCTCTCGGTATACCAAGAGAAGTTGCGTTCGGAATCACTTTCACCGTTAAACATAATAATACCCGCTTTTGCATCAGCGGTTTCCCAATATTCGTTCCAATTATCAACCGACTGTGCAAAAGCGAATGGAATGCAGGTTACGAGCATTGTAACTGCAAGTAAAAGTGAAATAATTTTCTTGCTTACTGTTTTCATTTTTTAACCTCTTTCTTTATTTCTGATAACCGT
>JAGBUT010000146.1 GCA_017630695.1 Clostridia bacterium | reverse complement strand
GCTTTTTGGATTATCAGGTGGTATAAATCCTTCATATCAATGTTTTTAAACAATAAAAACGATATGGTAAAATATGCGTTGCTGTTTGCGGCTTTGTTTTTTCCGTCAACATTATTCAGAATATCAAGGCTTTGCTCCAAAGTGAGATATTTGGGCAATGATTTTTTCTTTTGCGGTGATTCAAGAAGATTGATTCTGTTAACTGAAATTCTGCCATTTACTTCCAGATATTTATAAAAGCGTTTTATGGCAGTAACTTTTCTTGCTCTTGAATTGTTATCGTTTTTTCTTTCGTTGCGGCAGTAGGCGAGGAATAGGTATGCTTCATCAAGTGAAACGCTGCAAATCGTATTATCATCCATAAGTGAAATATTGATTTCATCAAAAGGAACTGATTTTTCACATAATCCGCGTGAACGAGCAATAAATCTGAAAAACATTCTTAAATCAGATGCATATTCAAGGACTGTAAGTTCAGATTTGCTTTTAACACCCGAAAGATAATTAAGATATAATCTGACAAGGTTGGGTAAAGTAACAATTTCTTCCTGACGCATATAAATTCCTCCAATAAAAAGAAAAGGGTATGCTATGAAGTTATTATAACATACCCTTATAAAAAAATCAATATAATTATACAAAATAGAAGTTTTGTATAAGTTAGGGGAGGATTTCTTATTTATTAATTTTAATATTCAGTTAAAGGAATGATTCCGCCTATATCTGTCAACGGTGCGCTGCAAAGCTCTGTGCAGATAATTTTGTTTCTGTTTAATATATCAATTATCTTTTTATAATCCTTATGAGTTTCTATCATTCCGTTGAATCCAATCTCATTCTTGCTTAGTTTACCGCTACATCCTCCGATGAATCCGTAATTGTATCCATTCAGGACAATGGAGCCTTTTGAGATTAACTCTGCATCATTCAGAAAATTTCCAGCGGCTGCAAAAATGGATTTATCATCAGTAATTATTGTATTTTCATCAATAACACAAATTGAGCATCTGGAATATCCTTGATTAACATTAATAATAATGTAATCATTTATATATGCAAATTCAAGAATATCTCTGGATATTGTTTTCTCATTACATATTATCTTATTGCCGATTATCGTGCAGTTGAGCCTGACATCATCAGGATACTTATTACCTGCCGCTTCACGAATTAAATGCATATTAAATTCTGATACAGTCTCCCCTATGCACAAATGTTCGTTTTGGCAAAAAATGTCATTATTTCCCATGTGAAGAATTTGTAAATCAGCATGGGATCTGACAGGATATGGTAACAGCGGATTATCGGGAATTATGAAAGTCTTGATTCCATTGCTGTTTAATTTCTTAATCGACTCCCCTGCTGAATTGCTGATTGCAACCATTGACACGGGATTTTGCGGTAAATTAGCCTTCTTTATATATCTCATAGGTTATTATACCGATGCATTGAATGCTTCGTTAACATTCTTAACACCGACTATTTCAATATTGCCTTTGAATCCGTCAAGCGTTTTAAGATTATGTTTCGGAATAACACATCTTGCAAAGCCGAGTCTCTCAGCTTCTTTAACTCTTTGTTCACAGAACGAAACAGCTCTGAGTTCACCGCCGAGACCGATTTCGCCGATTGCAAGTGTATCGTCTCTTATAGGAACATCTTTAAGGCTTGAAATAAGGGCAAGAGCAACAGAAAGATCGGTTGCAGGCTCATCAAGTCTCAAACCGCCGACAACATTGATATAAGCATCACAATTGCTGAAGAAATAGCCTGAACGCTTTTCAAGAACTGCAATAAGCATTGACATACGGTTATAATCAAAACCCGTTGACATTCGTCTTGCATTGCCGTAATTTGATGACGAAACAAGACCCTGAACTTCTGCAAGAATGGGTCTGCTGCCTTCCATAACGCAAGCGATACATGTTCCTGCAGTATTTTTTGGTTTGCCCGAAATAAGCATGAGAGAAGGATTCAGAACTTCAACAAGACCTTTATCAAGCATTTCAAAAACACCGATTTCATTAGTTGAACCGTATCTGTTCTTAACTGCTCTTAAAATTCTGTAAGAAAGATGCCTTTCACCTTCGAAATAAAGAACACAGTCAACGATATGTTCAAGAACTTTCGGTCCTGCAATATTGCCGTCTTTATTAACATGACCAACAAGAATTGTAGGTATACCGAGACCTTTTGCGCAATGCATGAAGAGATTTGTGGATTCTCTGACCTGAGTAACGCTTCCGGGTGAAGAACTGATTTCAGCAACACACATTGTCTGAATTGAGTCAACAATAACCATGTCGGGTTTTTCGGATTTTATATATTCAACAATTCCTTCAACATCTGTCTGACACATTAGAAGAAGATTATCAGTTGAAACCCCGAGTCTGTTTGCACGGAGCTTGATTTGTCTTGCGGATTCTTCGCCCGAAACATATAAAATGCGAAGATTCTTACCAAGAAATTCGCAAATCTGAAGAAGAATTGTTGATTTACCTATGCCCGGATCACCGCTGAGAAGAACAAGCGAACCTTTAACAATACCGCCGCCGAGAACACGGTCGAGTTCTGTCATTCCTGTTTTGAATCTTATTTCATCGTCAGCTGTAATTTCGTTAATTGTCTGTGCAGTTAAGCCTTTTGCTGAACTTCTGACTGATTTCTGCTGCTGCGGTGTTCTGATTTCTTCTTCCATTGTGTTCCATTCGCCGCAAGAGGGGCAACATCCGTACCATTTTGCGCTTTCGTGACCGCATTCATTACAGATATATAATGATTTTGTTTTCAAAGCCATTTAACCAGCCTCCGTATTGTTTATAAAATCCATTACTCCGAGTGAAATAAGAAAAGCAAGTTTTTTCTGATAGTTTTCATCGGTAAGTTTTTCTGTTTCTTCATGATTTGATAAAAAACCGCATTCAACCATTATTGACGGCGTTTTGGCATGATATAACAAATATATTTCTGAACCGCTTTGTTTGGTTTCGCGCGAATTATCAGGCTGTAAAACGCTTATAACAGAGTGCCTGACATAATCTGCAAGCGATGATGATTCGGGATTGTTTTTTGAATAAAAAATCTGAGATCCGTGATATTTTTCCTGGGAAAAATGATTCTGATGAATACTGACAAAAATTGAATTCTCGGTTTCATTAATAATCTTCAGTCTGTTTTTGATATCTGAAACTTTCTTTTCACGGATAGTTGTTGCAGTTTTATCGTGAATTGAAATATCCTGAGTTCTTATCATAACAGTATTAATTCCCATAGACTTAAGAAAATCATTGACCTTAAGCGCAATCTGAAGATTAAGATGTTTTTCGAGAATACCGTTTTCCGAACATGTTCCGCCGTCAACTCCGCCATGACCTGCATCGATAACTACAGTTGTATATTTCGGAACATAAGAAGAAACATCCGAAACGGAAAACATATTCCATAGGAATGAACCGCCGAAAATAATGCTGAGAATCAATATGAGAGAAAATAAAAGTGTGAATCTTGCTTTCAGATATTTTGAAGCTACAATTATCATAAAAGCCCTCCGCAAATCGTTGATAATAAATGATATGCGGAGAAATTCTGAAATTTCACATTATCTTTGATTTTTTCTGAAATCTATGTAATCCTGAAGAATCATAACTGCTGCAACCTGATCAACAACAGCTTTTCTTTTTTTGCCACGGGTAT